>NZ_DBBF01000018.1:0-57128 GCF_002292065.1 Acinetobacter sp. UBA991
TAAAATTACTCAAGCTTTGCCCTTTGCGAGTGTACTCACCCTTCCAGCAACTGGTTCAGAAATGAATAGCGGTGGGGTAGTCACCAGAAAATCGACCCAAGCCAAATTGTCATTTAGCAGCCCCTATGTTTTTCCGCAATTTTCCGTACTCGATCCGAATAAAACTTTTAGTTTGCCGACGCGCCAGTTAGCAAATGGCGTGGTTGATGCATTTATTCATGTCATGGAACAGTACTTAACTTACCCTGTCAATGCACAAGTACAAGATCGTTTTGCCGAAGGTCTATTGCAAACTCTGATTGAGATTGGGCCGAAAATCTTGGAAGATTCAGCAGATTATGACACGCGTGCGAATTTGATGTGGGCTGCTAGCATGGCACTGAATGGGCTAATTGGAGCTGGTGTACCACAAGATTGGTCAACCCATTTGATTGGGCATGAGCTCACGGCTTTACATGGTATTGATCATGCTCGTACCTTGGCCATTGTGTTGCCGGCCAATCTACAAGTGCGTCGTCAAGAGAAGCGAGAAAAATTACTACAGTATGCAGCTCGAGTCTGGCAGATTGTCGAAGGTGATGAAGAACAACGTATTGATACTGCTATTGCTCGTACTCGAGCCTTCTTTGAGCAACTTGGATTGCCGACTCGTCTTAGCGATTATGGACTGGGGGAGACGGATATTGAGATCATCATTACGCAACTTAAATCACACAATCTTACACAGCTAGGCGAACATAAAACTGTTTCATTAGAGATCAGTCGCCAAATTCTCGAGACGAGTATCTAAATAAGCGTATCTGTCATGGTCACGCTACACGACAAGTGATCATGCAACAATGCTCCTCAATCCTGAAAAATATCGGAGAAATAACATGAAAATTTTAATCGTTTTAACCTCACATGATCAACTTGGCAATACGGGTAAGAAAACAGGTTTCTGGCTAGAAGAACTTGCTGCACCGTATTACACCTTTATTGACTCTGGTGCTGAAGTTACGCTGGCGTCGCCTCAAGGTGGGCAGCCACCACTAGATCCTAAAAGTAATTTAGCCGATGCGCAAACTGAAGCCACTCATCGTTTTGAAGCTGATCCAACTGCAATGCAAGCATTGGCACAGACGCATAAACTTAGCGAAATTTCTGTAGCTGATTATGATGCAGTGTTTTATCCAGGCGGGCATGGCCCATTGTGGGATTTAGCAGAAGATCCGATTTCAATTTCTCTGATTGAACAGGCGATTCAGTCTGGCAAACCTGTTGCAGCAGTGTGTCATGCCCCAGGTGTTCTTCGTCATGTGAAAGCGAGTAATGGAGCGCCTTTAGTCAGCGGTAAATTAGTCACTGGTTTTAGCAATACTGAGGAGGCTGCTGTAGGCTTGACTGAAATTGTACCATTTTTAGTCGAAGACATGCTTAAAGAAAATGGTGGTCATTATTCTAAAGTAGATGATTGGCAAGTACATGTTCAAGTAGATGGCTTGCTGGTTACTGGACAAAATCCAGCCTCTTCTGCTGCAACTGCTACAGCATTACTTCAATTGTTGAAATAAAGAGTAGCTAGCGTCTGTTGTGGTGCTTAGCAGTGAATAACTTCTGACTCTGAGCAACGGGCGCAATAAGCAAAATAACCCTCACTTAATGGTGGAGGGTCTGAGTTAATAGCTTTCTTTCCTTTATTTTTCTATATACAGGAAGGAAGGGTATTTTTTAATTTAGATCAATTAAGTCATGATTACTTGGATACAATGAAGTGAAAGACAGCATACTTTTTCAAAACTTAAGCTTAGGCCCTTATGTTTTGCGAAACCGTATTGTATTGCCACCATTAACGCGGTCGCGCAGTACTCAGCCAGGGAATATTCCAAATGAATTGATGGCAACCTATTATCAACAGCGTGCCGGGGCAGGATTTATGGTCACCGAAGGTACGCAAATCGAGCCACGTGGTCAAGGCTATGCTTGGACTCCCGGTATTTACAGCCCTGAACAGATTGCTGGATGGCGTAAAGTGACTGAAGCAGTGCATGCTAAAGGAGGCATTATTTTTGCACAACTTTGGCATGTTGGGCGTGTTTCACATACATCTTTGCAACCTAATCATGCATCACCGGTCGCACCCTCGGCTATTAGGGCTGATAGTAATGTTAAAGTGTTTATTGAGACCGGGCCTAATGCTGGGACCTTGGCTGATCCTTCAATGCCACGTGCTTTAAGCAATGCAGAAGTTAAAGAATTAGTGCAACTCTATGCTCAAGCAGCACGCAATGCCTTGGCTGCTGGTTTTGATGGGGTTGAAATTCATTGTGCAAATGGTTATTTGGTAAATCAATTTATCTCTGCACATAGTAACCACCGTGAAGATGAATATGGGGGATCACTAAACAATCGTTTGCGTTTTTTACGTGAAGTAGTACAGGCAGTTGCTGAGGTGGTTGGTGCAGATCGTTTAGGAGTGCGTTTTGCCCCGCTATTTGAAAGTACAGAGGAAGATCGTGTTTACATGGGGTTGGTTGAAGATGATCCACATGTGACTTATATTGAAGCCATAAAAATACTTGAAGAAGTTGGGATTGCCTATTTATCGATTGCAGAAGCTGATTGGGATAATGCACCAGAACTTCCTCATGATTTTCGTAAAGATGTCAGAGACACTTTCAGTGGTCGGATTATTTATGCAGGTCGATATACGGCAGAAAGAGGGACTCGAATTTTAGAGGCAGGGCTGGCCGATTTAATTGCATTTGGACGCCCATTTATTGCGAATCCAGATTTACCCGATCGCATCGCCAATGGCTGGCCATTGAATGCAGTAGATGCAAGCACTATGTATGGTGGGACGGAAAAAGGCTATATTGATTATCCAGCTTACGCAGATTAATATTGACTTAATGAGTTATTTTGCCAACCTTTGTGGTTGGCAAAATAACGACTTAGGATTGCTGTTGCCAGCACAATTTCTTCTTAAAACAGGCTCTTAAAATTTTTTAGCTGTGTAATGAGCCAACCTGCCAGTGGGAAAGAAATCAGTTGCGTTACTGGCACTAATACTATGACTTCAATCAACACCATCATCGGGAAACTTTGATGCTGAGTAATTGGCTTTAATAAAGTGAGTACCAGTAATAGTGTGGGATATAAGCCTAAATATCCGACTAAAATACGAGTCATGAGGGCTTTAGAAGGAGAATTCATTGTGCGCTATACTCATGGATTGTAAATTGATCTAATAGCAACACATTAATAAGTAATTATTGGGCTGCTGTCATTAATTATGTAATTGATATTTAATCTAATTTTTATGAATCTTCACTTTTTAATAGAAATTTAGTTGCTCTCAGAGCTTGATGTAATGGTGTTTTATCTTTTTGCAACTTACTCAGTAATGCTGCACCTAACCACATTTGGTAAAGTACTTGTGCCAACGTCGAGGCCTCAGTATCTGCTTGGATAGACTGATCCTGTTTTCCCAAATCAATTAAACCAGCAATACGTTCGATTACATCATCGACGCCAGCGGACATAATGGAGCGCATATCTTCAGATAGATCGGCAACTTCTGCGGCAAGTTTCACAATTAAACAGCTATCCGCCCAACCACACTGTGTTTCAGGATCTTCTATCCATAAATTAAAATACTCAATCAGCTTTTGATAAGGGGATTTATCGCTACGCCATACATCATTTAAACGGACTTGGTAATTGTCTACATAATGCTGTACCAATTCACATCCGAAAGCTTCCTTGGATTGGAAATAATGATAAAACGAGCCTTTGGGGATCTCACAGCTCTGTAAAATTTCCTGTAATCCTACACCGGTAAAACCTTTATGCAAAATCAGGTCTGAACTAGTGTTAAGAATGTGTAAGCGTTTCGCTTCAGACTTTTTAATAGGATTAGGCTTCATATTAATTATTTACTCTATTGTAAAAAATAGACCAGTCGTATTGTTTTTTAGTATAACTCATCTACAATGGTTGTAAAGAAATTTTAATCATAATTTTTGATTGTGAAGAGAAATACTTCTAAATAAAACATGGAGTTATATTTGTGAAAACAGTTATTAATCAACGCATCGTTTTAGCTAAACGGCCAGTGGGTGAGCCAAAACACAGCGATTTTCGTATTGAGCAAATTGAGCTCAATGAACTTAAACAAGGCGAGATATTGTTAAAGACCATTTACTTGTCACTCGATCCTTATATGCGTGGTCGCATGAGTGATGCTCCTTCATATGCAGCACCGGTTGAAATTGGCGAAGTGATGGTCGGTGGAACAGTCAGTCAAGTGGTGGCCTCTAAAAACCCAAAATTTAAAGAAGGCGAGTGGGTTCTTTCCGGAAATGGCTGGCAGAGCTACGCAATTTCTAATGGGTCTGCCTGTCAAAGCTTAGGTATGCAACCTGAACATCCATCTTGGGCATTGGGTATTTTGGGAATGCCAGGATTTACTGCTTATATGGGGTTGTTGGACATTGGCCAGCCTAAAGCTGGTGAAACTTTGGTCGTTGCAGCTGCAACAGGACCTGTTGGTGCTACGGTTGGACAGATTGGCAAACTTAAAGGTTGTCGCGTGGTTGGCGTCGCAGGTGGGGCTGAAAAATGTCGTTATGCAGTAGAAGAACTCGGCTTCAATGCTTGTATCAATCATCATGATGAAAATTTTGCAGAACAATTACAACAAGCAGCTCCCAACGGTATTGATATTTATTATGAGAATGTGGGGGGTAAAGTGTTTGATGCTGTATGGCCATTGCTTAACTCTGCGGCACGTGTACCGGTGTGTGGTGTGGTTTCCCAGTATAACGCTACCGAGCAAGCACAAGGGCCAGACCGTTTACCGGGCTTTATTTCTACCCTTTTAAAAAAACGTATTCGCATGCAAGGCTTTATTATTTTTGATGATTATGGCAGTCAGTATCCGGAATTCTATCAGCAAATGTCTGAATGGTTGAAAGACGGAAAAATCAAATATAAAGAGCATATGGTGCAAGGTTTAGATAACACGATCAATGCTTTCAATGGTATGTTGAAAGGCGAAAACTTTGGCAAAGTCGTTGTAAAAATTTAAAAAAATAGGAATTATCATGATTACACTACATCATTTAGATCAATCACGTTCTTTTCGCATTTTGTGGTTACTTGAAGAAATCAAGCAGCCTTATGAGCTGAAACGCTATTATCGTGACTCAAACACGCATTTGGCCCCTGACTCTTTAAAAACCATCCATCCTTTAGGGAAATCTCCAGTATTGGAATGGGATGGCAAAGTTATTGCAGAGTCAGGCGCAATCGTTGAGTTATTAATTCAGAAACTTGCGCCGCATTTAGGACCTGATATGGATGAACCTACCTATGTCGATTATCTACAGTGGATTCATTTCTCAGAAAGCTCTGCCATGCTGCCATTTTTATTAAAAACGTTTAATGCGATTGAAACCAAGCAGGGTACGAAGTTGGTATTTCTAGAAAATTATACCCAAGTTGAGTTCGATAAAGTATTTAGCTATTTAAATGAATATTTAAAAGATAAAGAGTTTCTAGTGGCAGACCGTTTAACCGGTGCTGACTTTATGATGGGCTTTGGACTACATGCTTTAGTTTATCATATGGGACAAGGTGAAAATTATCCCCATATCCAACGTTATGTAGCAGGTTTAAGCCAACTACCTAGCTGGCAAGCCGCAGTACAAATTGAACAAAATGGTGTGAAAAGTCAAAAATAGCAAGATTGATTTTTAAGGCAATTGAGAAAAAGAATCGTGATTGTCAAGTACAGCTAGTTATAAAATAAGCTGACACATATTTAAGTAAACGCCTAATGAATTTCATCGGGCGTTCTCTATTTTAAAGATAAGGAATTACCATTATTTAAGACAAGTTGCGCCTGTTCTTCCACTGTAAATTCCTATCAAAAGAGCTTGAATATCGTGACGGTTACGTTGAAAGATATAATCAACTTTTGAAAGAAAGAAACGTGGCTAACGCACAGCAAGATTAAATTATTCCTCGGGGTCTTAAACAAGTAAACTACATCATTTTACTAACATAAACACATATACGTAAAAATCAGGCCCCGTTTAACTGGCAATAGTTTTTGAACTCTTGTATAAAAGCTTAAAAGAATCTAGCAAGTCTTTATTTAATGTTAATATTCATCCAGTATTGAGGTTTTTTATCTTTTCTTGCCTGTGATCTAGGTTGTAATACTCTAATTTCATACTCACCTGAAGCAGGTAAAATATAAATACCATTATCATCAAGCTCTGGAGAATATTCTCCAAGATTGATGGAGTCTTTTAATTGATTACCCCTGCTCTCAGCATGGCTGTTGGCAATCATAAACCATCTCGAAAATTAATCGTTCACTCGGACAGAGGAAGCCAATATTGCAGCCATGAATATCGCAATATGATTGAAAAATATGGATTTCAGGCTTCGATGAGTAAAAAAGGCGATTGCTACAATAATGCACCAAATCAAATGGCAGAGGACTTTTACAAGTTGCCTGCCTAGAATCTCCTAAGTAAGAGTGTCCTGTTAATCCAGCAAACATCAATTCCCGATAAGCCGAAAAGTCCGAAGCAAAGAGATAAATTGAGTTTATAAAACTAGGTGTTTCCCCCCCCCAAAAAAAAGCCACTGGATTTCCACCTATGCCTATACAACTCTAAATCTGCTACAATTACGCCAATTTTGAATTCCCACTTTTTCAGTTTTAGTACATATTTAGAAATGTGTACATAACTGTGTACATATTGTAGATTTTTCTTATGTTTAAAGATGAATTAGCTAGAGAAGTAAAGGCTCGTAGAACCTTTGCCATCATTTCCCACCCCGATGCGGGTAAGACCACCATGACAGAAAAACTGTTGTTATGGGGTAAGGCGATTCAAGTTGCTGGTATGGTAAAAAGCCGTAAGTCTGATCGTTCTGCAACGTCGGACTGGATGGAAATGGAAAAAGAACGCGGTATCTCGATTACCACATCGGTGATGCAGTTCCCTTATAAAAAGCACACCATTAACTTACTTGATACACCGGGGCATGAAGACTTCTCAGAAGATACTTACCGTACCTTGACCGCAGTGGACTCTGCGTTGATGGTGATCGATGGTGCAAAAGGTGTCGAAGAACGTACCATTAAATTGATGGAAGTGTGTCGTATGCGCGACACACCAATCATTTCATTTGTGAACAAAATGGACCGTGAGATTCGCGAGCCTTTAGAGTTGCTCGATGAAATTGAAAATGTCCTGAATATTCGCTGTGTGCCGATTACATGGCCTTTAGGTATGGGGCGTGATTTTGCGGGTGTTTACAATCTGCTTGAAAACAAACTGTATGTCTATAAAGCAGGTTTTGGCTCAACCATTACCGATATTGAAGTGCGTGATGGCTATGACCATGCCGATATTCGTGAAAAAGTCGGTGAGTTGGCGTGGGCTTCCTTTGAAGAATCACTTGAATTGGTGCAAATGGCAAATGAACCATTAGACCGTGAGTTATTCCTACAAGGTAAACAAACTCCTGTATTGTTTGGTACGGCATTGGGTAACTTTGCGGTTGACCATGTCTTGGATACCTTTATTAATTGGGCGCCAGAGCCGAAGGCACATCCAACGCAAGAACGTATTGTGGATGCCAATGAAGAAGGCTTCACAGGCTTCGTGTTTAAGATTCAGGCCAATATGGACCCGAAACACCGTGACCGTATTGCCTTTATGCGTATTTGCTCAGGTAAATATGAAAAAGGCTTGAAAATGAATCATGTGCGTATTGGTAAAGATGTCCGTATCAGTGATGCATTGACTTTCCTTGCGGGCGAGCGTGAGCATTTGGAAGAAGCTTGGCCGGGCGATATTATTGGTTTACATAACCACGGTACCATTCAGATTGGTGATACCTTTACCAGCGGTGAAAATCTTCATTTCACAGGGATTCCACACTTCGCACCTGAAATGTTCCGTCGTGTTCGCTTAAAAGATCCATTGAAATCGAAGCAATTGCAAAAAGGTTTGAAAGAATTATCTGAAGAGGGTGCAACTCAGGTCTTCATGCCACAAATCAGTAATGATCTGATTGTCGGTGCGGTCGGTGTGTTACAGTTTGATGTGGTTGCTTATCGTTTAAAAGAAGAATATAAAGTGGACTGTATTTATGAGCCTGTCAGTGTACATACGGTTCGTTGGGTGCATTGTGATGACGAAAAGATTCTGAATGAGTTTAAGAAAAAAGCGCATGATCAACTTTCAGTTGATGGCGGTGGCCACTTAACTTATCTTGCACCAAGTCGCGTAAACTTGCAGTTGATGCAAGAACGCTGGCCAGATATTCAGTTCCGTAACACACGAGAACACTAAACTGCACAAAAACAGCTTCTAATTAGAGGCTGTTTTTAATTGAACGAACTAAAAATAAAGGATGATGCAATGAACACTTTAAAACCACTTTTAGCTGTCAGTATGATGATTGGCATGATGGCTTTAACGGCATGTGATCATCCGAATAAAAATGAAAGTACTGCAGAGCAGACCAAAGAACAGGCTGCGTCATCAGTCGAAAAAGCCGAAGTTCTCCCTTATTTAAATATGAAAGAAGCCAAGGCAGATTATGCTTTGCCATTTTGTGAAAAGAAAAATTGTATTGATGTCGACATTCAAACCATTAAAACACAGGATGATTGGCTGAATGCGTGGATTGCGAAAAATCAGGCCAACGTGATTCAACAGCAGATTGAGTTAAATAAGAATCTAACCTTGCAACAAGCGATTAATGCCTATGTAAAAAAGTCGGATGAATGGCAGGATAAATATTCTAAAAATAAGGCTTATGAACTGCATTTAAATACCCGAATTGCTTCACAGCGAAATCAATATGTATTGTTGCAAGTTGGGGTAAATGCGCAGCAAGAGGATATTGCGGTGAAAGATCGTTTCTATTTCTTTGTCGCAGATCGCAAGCTACAAAAAAGTGTCAGCGTCTTAGACGTGATTCAAAAGAATCAGCAAAATGCATTAAACGAAATTATTCAGACGCATTACCAACAATGGATTGAGAAGCAATCTTCAGAAGTGAAAAAGCAGCTGCCGAAAAAATTGTATTGGGGGCAGGCAGATTGGTTCTTTGATGGTGAGGGCATTGGATTACATTATCGTGCCAACGAAATTAGTAAGGATGCACCACAACTGGATATCTATCTCAGCACTGAACAAAGTAAACAGATGCTACAAGCTGAAATTTATCAGCAAATGTTCTAATCAGATAGAGTACAAGATTTTTGAGATTCGTATAGAAATTGCATGCACTGCTAGCGGTTTTGTATGAAGTTCGATAGCATTTAAAAATCTTGTGTAATAACAATGCTGATAGGTTTTAAATGAAAACAATTGCTAAATTTAGCGTGCTTGCTTGTGCAATTTTACTTGCTGCTTGCCAGCCGAAATCAGAACCTAAAGAATCACAGGATAAACCGACAGATCCGCCAGCGGCACAGCAAACTGCCGAGCCGATTTTGCGTGGTGAAACAGTGAAGCTACAGGTGACTTTACCTGAATGTAAAGGTAATACCTGCCCCGATTTTACCGTTGAACGATTACAAAGTAATTTCCCCTTTATTGACCAGTTACTGGATCAGCAGATTCTCGATCAATTGAGTAAAATGCTCGATGTCGTTGATGCCGATGCTTCAGCAGCATCTGCACCAAAAACGACTGAGCAAAAAACAGGTTTAGATGCTCAGGCACAAGCTTATGCCAATGCCTTTGTTAAAATTGACGAAGAGTTAAAAGCGCTCAGTAGTAGTCATCAGATCAGCTTGATGATTAAGCCAAAGATTTTACAACCGAAAGGAACATTGGCAACCGTAGTGTTGAATAGCAGTAGTTATTTGGGTGGGGCACATGGCTCGACTTCACAACGCTATTACAACTTTGATTTAACCACTCAAAAACAGGTGCAGCTACACGACTTATTGTTGCCGAAGCAAAAAGCGAGTTTAGACAAATTGGCACATGAGGCGTTTAAAACATGGATTGTCGATTCCAAACTTGCAACAGATCCGAAGGAGTATGAACAGGCTTGGCCTTTCCAAGTCACCGATAATTTCTTATTGGGTGAACAGGGTTTAATTCTGCAATATGGCGAATATGAGATTGGTCCTTATGTCGTCGGTTTACCGCGATTAGTGATTCCATTTAGTGAGTTACAAGGCGTGTTAAAACCTGAATATTTACCAAAAATTGATACGCCAGCAGCATCTACCCCCGCTGCAAGTACGCCAAGTCAAAGTTAATGCAACTGTTCGATACCCATACCCATTTTGATGTTGCCGATTTTGATCATGATCGGCAACATCTGGCTGAACAAGCAAAACAGGTTGGGGTCGATGCTTTGGTGTTAATCGGTTTTGTTGAATCCCGATTCGATGAGCTGATCCACACCCATCAACAATTACACGCTTGGGATAAGGTGCCGACTTCTTATCTGGCACCTGGCTTGCATCCTTTTTATATCGAACAACATCAGCCAGAACATTTACAGCGACTTGAGCAAGTCTTACAGCAGCATGACTGTGTGGCTGTAGGTGAAATCGGTTTAGATACTTTTTTAAAACAACATAAACAGCCTGAACTATTTGCCAAGCAACAACATTATTTTATTGAGCAATTGGCATTGGCAACACAGTATCAAAAGCCTGTGCTATTGCATATCCGTAAGGCACATGCAGAAACCCTTGCCATTTTAAAAACACAAAAATTCAAATTGGGTGGCATTGCCCATGCGTTTAGTGGTGGTGTCGAAGAAGCCAAAGCCTTGGTTAAACTGGGCTTTAAAATTGGGGTGACAGGACAAATCACCAATCCAAATGCTAAAAAGCTGCATCAAGTGGTACAAGCGATAGGCAGTGAAAACTTGGTGATTGAAACCGATTGTCCAGATATGACGCCGTTGTGTTGCCAAACTTCGACCGAGCATCGTACCCGTAATACCCCAGTCAATTTACCTTATGTTCTAGAAAGTTTGGCTCAGACCCTTGGCCTGCCTGAGTTGCAGCTGGCTGCACAAGTATGGCAAAACTCATTGGCTGCGTTGCGACTTAAATTTTAAGAGAATAAGCAAATAATCTCGTTAAAAATAAGATACTAAAAGGGAACACATACTTTTCTAAACAGGGGTACATTAAAAGAACAATTTGATAATAAACAAATCAGCCAATACTGGGAGGGTAACCTTATGGCCAGATATAGCAAAATCAATAGTTTCAATGCATTACAAACACTCACCGTCGGTTCGACATCTTATCAAATCTATAGTTTAGCGCGAGCAGCTGAAACACTTGGCAATATTGATAAATTGCCAAAGTCTTTAAAGGTTTTGCTAGAAAATTTACTCCGTTTCGAAGATCAAAAAAGTGTAAAAGTGGAGCATATTCAGGCCTTGGTTGATTGGCAGAAAACCAAAAGTTCTGATCAGGAAATTCAATATCGCCCTGCACGGGTGTTAATGCAGGATTTCACTGGTGTTCCAGCAGTGGTCGATCTGGCTGCGATGCGTGCCGCAATGTCTCAAGCAGGCGGTGATCCTAACCTGATCAATCCTTTGTCACCCGTTGATCTGGTCATTGACCATTCGGTGATGGTTGATCATTTTGCTGATGAAAATGCCTTTGCCGAGAACGTTGAAATTGAAATGCAACGCAATGGTGAGCGTTATCAATTCCTACGTTGGGGACAATCTGCATTTAATAATTTTAGTGTGGTGCCACCCGGTACAGGGATTTGCCACCAAGTCAATTTAGAATACTTAGCGCAAGCGGTCTGGTTAGGTGATGATGAAGGTCAGGTTTTTGCTTTTCCAGATACCTTAGTTGGAACAGATTCACATACCACCATGATCAATGGCCTTGGTGTACTTGGTTGGGGTGTGGGCGGGATTGAAGCCGAAGCAGCGATGCTTGGGCAACCTGTATCCATGTTGATTCCAGAAGTGATCGGATTCAAACTCACAGGCAAATTGAATGAAGGCATTACTGCGACCGATTTGGTTCTGACCATTACCCAAATGCTGCGTCAAAAAGGCGTGGTGGGTAAATTCGTTGAGTTTTATGGTGATGGTTTGGCTGATTTACCATTGGCTGACCGTGCGACCATTGCCAATATGGCACCTGAATATGGAGCAACCTGTGGTTTCTTCCCGATTGATGATGTGACATTGGGATATTTAGCCTTAACTGGCCGCAAACAAGAACGTATAGATTTAGTCGAAGCCTATAGTAAACAACAAGGATTGTGGCGTCATGCAGGCGATGAACCTGTATTTACCGATACCTTGAGTCTGGATATGAGTACCGTACAAGCCAGTCTGGCTGGGCCAAAACGTCCACAAGATCGGGTTTTGTTGGGTGATGTTCCGAAAACATTTAATGCATTGATGGAGCTGAATTTAAAACCTGCGAAAGAAGCCAAAGAACGTTTAGAGAATGAAGGCGGCGGAGGTACTGCTGTTGAAGCCAAGAAAGCGAATTTAGCGCATGAAGAACCTGCTTGTACCATTGATGGAAAATCGTATCCATTGAAGGATGGTGATGTGGTGATTTCAGCAATCACCTCATGTACCAACACCTCCAATCCAAGTGTGATGTTAGCTGCGGGGCTATTGGCTAAAAAAGCAATTGAAAAAGGTCTGCAACGCAAACCATGGGTGAAAAGCTCGCTGGCTCCGGGCTCTAAAGTGGTCACTGATTATTTAGCGGCTGCAGGTGTAACACCATACTTGGATGAGTTGGGTTATAACTTGGTTGGTTATGGTTGTACCACCTGTATCGGTAACTCTGGGCCTTTACCTGAACCGATTGAAGAAGCAATTCAGTGCCATGATTTAAATGTTGCTTCGGTGCTTTCAGGTAACCGTAACTTTGAGGGACGTGTTCATCCATTGGTAAAAACCAACTGGTTGGCGTCTCCACCTTTGGTCGTGGCTTATGGTTTAGCGGGGAATATCCGTACTGATTTAACCACCCAACCAATTGGACAAGGCAAAGATGGACAAGATGTTTATTTGAAAGACATTTGGCCAAGTCAGTTTGAAATTGATCAAGTACTGCAAAAAGTGAATACCGACATGTTCCATAAAGAATATGCAGCAGTATTTGATGGTGATGCAACTTGGCAGGCGATTCAGATTCCACAAAGCCAAACTTATGCGTGGCAAGATAATTCGACTTATATTCGCCATCCACCATTTTTTGAGGAAATTAACCAGCCTCCGAAAGCCATTAGCAATATTGAACAGGCACGCATCTTGGCGGTATTGGGCGACTCAGTCACCACTGATCATATCTCTCCTGCAGGGAATATCAAGAAAGACAGCCCTGCAGGACGTTATTTACAGCAGCAGGGAGTTGAACCGAAAGATTTCAACTCTTATGGTTCTCGACGTGGTAATCATGAAGTGATGATGCGTGGGACTTTTGCCAATATCCGAATCAAGAATGAAATGCTGGGTGGTGAAGAAGGTGGTAATACCATTTTTATTCCAACGGGTGAAAAGCAGGCCATCTATGATGCATCCATGCTGTACCAGCAACAGAAAACACCGTTGGTGATTATTGCAGGTAAGGAGTATGGAACGGGTTCGTCACGAGACTGGGCTGCAAAAGGGACCAATCTCTTAGGCGTTAAAGCGGTTATTGCTGAAAGTTTTGAACGGATTCACCGCTCTAATTTGGTCGGTATGGGCGTATTGCCATTACAGTTTGTGGATGGGCAAACACGTCAATCCTTGAACCTCACTGGCCGTGAAGTACTGTCGATTCATGGATTATCTGATGATATCCAACCACATCAAACTTTGGATATTCAGGTACAACGAGAAGATGGCAGTCAAGACCAATTCAAAGTGTTATGTCGTATTGATACCTTGAATGAGGTGGAATATTTTAAAGCAGGTGGTATCTTGCATTATGTATTACGAAATCTGATTGCTGCATAACGAAACACACTCTTAAATCAAAGATGAAAGCTGGTCTTTCATCTTTTTTTGTTTGAATTTCAAGCATTCAGCGTTAAGGTAGTCAAGCCCGATTAAATTGGATAAAGGCTTTGAATCAGTTACCTCGCTATGTTTATTATCTCTTGGTTGCACAGGCCTTTAACTTAATTGCTGCGGTGTTGTCTGTTACCGTGGCTGCAATTGTGGGGTTAAAGTTAGCGCCAACTCAGGCTTTGGCTACAGTTCCGTATGGTTTGCAGTTTTTAGCGATGTTACTGACCACTTTTATTTTTTCTTTTCTAATGAAAAAGCTTGGGCGGCATTTGGTTTTCCAGTTTGGTTGCATCTGTCTTTTCTCTGCTGGTGTTCTCGGTTATTTGGCTCTACAGCAGCAACAGTTTTATTTATTATGCCTGAGCCATTTTTCACTAGGTTTATTTATCTCAACTGCGAATTTTTATCGCTTTGCTGCTTCTGATCGTTTGGCCACTGATTTAATTCCAAAAGCCACCGCGATGGTGATTTCGGGTGGGGTGATCGCAGCAATTATTGCACCGATGTTGGCAATTCAGTTTCAACAGGTAGCAGGCTTACCCGATTTCACTGCGATCTATTTCATCTTTAGTGTCTTGGCCTTATTGCTCTCTCCGACTTTGTATCTATGGAACAAAAAATTCCAACGCCAGCAAACACAGCAGGTGCTAATTGAACCAACCCAGCGTAGCAAACTGCCAAGCACGTTGATTATCGCTGCGGTGATCAGCGGTGCATTTGCCTACTATATTATGAATGTCATGATGATTATGTCCTCTTTGCATCTCAAGGAACATCACTCATTTCATTATGCTTCGATCTCGATTCAGTTACATGTATTGGCGATGTTTATCCCATCTTTCTTTGTGTCAAAGCTGATACAACGCTGGGGAACGCATACCACGATTTATGTTGGTTTTGCTTTGTTGATGTTATCGTCTTTAATTCCAATGTTTGGACAGGTCGGCATCTATATTAATGCTGCCTTGATCGTGCTGGGCGTGGGCTGGAATTTTGCTTATTCAGGTGCATCAACCTTGTTAGCGGGTCTTAACGAGCAGCAAAAACATCGTGTCCAAGGCATCAATGAAACTGGAATTGCTTTGTTTGCGACCTTAGGGGCATTTTTACCTGCACCGATTTTGAGTAGCCTCGGATGGATCAATGCAAACCTGTTGGCTTTGTGCATGAGCCTGATCGTTTTTATCTTGTTGGTGATTTTAATTCGTCGAGATCAACCATCAAGTAAAGTTTCACTGGGC
This sequence comes from Acinetobacter sp. UBA991, assembly GCF_002292065.1. Taxonomy (NCBI): domain Bacteria; kingdom Pseudomonadati; phylum Pseudomonadota; class Gammaproteobacteria; order Moraxellales; family Moraxellaceae; genus Acinetobacter; species Acinetobacter sp. UBA991. The sequence goes on from NZ_DBBF01000018.1 coordinate 15,288, forward strand.
TAACCTAAAACCAGTTAAACACGGTAAAATAGTGCTTTGACTGCAAAGATAGACCACGACTGTGATGACCGATGTTCCTGTAAATGATGAATATGAGCGCCGTTTTGCGGGTGTCGCCAAAATTTATGGAGAAACTGCCTTTTCGCATTATGAACACAGTCATGTCATGGTGATTGGAATTGGTGGCGTCGGCAGTTGGGCTGTTGAGGCACTGGCGCGGACAGGGATTGGTGAACTGACCTTAGTCGATATGGATGTGGTGGCCGCATCGAATATTAACCGTCAATTGCCAGCGATGAGTTCAACATTGGGGCAAGAAAAAATCGAAGTGATGGCGGAGCGTTGTCGTCAAATTAATCCACGTATGAAAGTAAACGTGATTGATGATTATCTGACGCCTGAAAATGTCAAAGAGATTCTAAATCCAGTGCCAAGCATTGTTCTGGATTGCATTGATGACGTCAAAGCTAAACTTGCCTTGATGCTACATTGTCGTTTTAACAAAATCCCATTGATTGTTTCGGGTGGTGCAGGTGGCAAACTCGATCCACTGAAGATTCGTGTCGCAGATTTATCCAAGACCGAACAAGACCCAATGTTAGCGAAGCTGCGTACTCAACTGCGTTCCATGGGAATTTGTAAAAAACCAAAAGAGAAATTCGGCATTACTTGCGTGTATTCGATCGATAATCCATTTTCAAGCGCAGATGTTTGCCCAAGTGCGGGTCTACGCTGTGGCGGATATGGTTCGGCGGTGGTGGTGACTTCAAGCTTTGCCATGGTCGCAGTGGCTGAAGTCTTGAAAAAGCTGGATCGTATGCAGATTAGCAAATAGTTGTTGAGGGTGATCAGCCCTTATTTAACAGGCATTTAACAACCACGGCAATTGAGCTAAATTGATTAGTGATAGATAAAAAAGTAGAGAATAATCAACATGAGTGTAAAAAATACTTTAGTCAATACAGAACAGCTTATATCAAACAATCAAAATAGTTATGCAGAGTTTTGGCAATGGTTTCAGAAGCATCAGCATGAGTTTTATCAAATATTAAATGCAAAGAATCAAGACGCAATCCAAGAAGGTTTTTTTGATAAATTATGGACTGAATTAGTGAATGTTCATGATGGAATTTTTTTCCTAGCAGGAATGGCCGATGAACACACAGCTGAACTGATATTGACACCAGATGGGGTGATTCGAAATATTATCTTTGTAGAAGAACTTATTGCCGCAGCACCTGAAATTACAGGGTGGAAATTTACAGCCCTTAAACCCGCTAGTGAAATCCATCAGACCTGTATTGGCATGCATGACTATGAATTTAGTCAAGACACCTTATCTTTTTATTTAAAAGACCACCCTGAATGTCCAGATGAAATAGATCTCTTTGTGGTTCATGATGAATATAATGAAGCGCAAAAAAGTGAATTTTTACAAGGAGTTTATATTTTCTTAGACAATTACTTAGGAGAATATGATTCGGTAACCAAACTCGATCAAGTTTCAGTACAATCCAGACAAGATGCTGAAAAAGAATTAATGCCGATTGCAAATTTAAAGAAAATTTTAACCTTAAAGAACAGTGAAATTTCTCGTTTTGATAAAGTGACTCGCTCAAATACAGATGAGGATGAATATATAAGTTTAGAAGGGGAGACCCATGAGGGTTTGCCACTTATTGCGACGTTGAATAGTACATTATTAGCGTGGGATAAAAAAGCATCGCATCCTTGGTTGATGATTATTGAAATACCTTATGATGGTGAAAATTTTAACGGTATGCCACCATCAAATGAATATGAGTTGCTTGAAAGTATTGAGCAGACATTAGTGGCTGAGTTAAAAGATGTAGAAGGGTATTTAAATATCGGTCGAGAAACTGGCAATAATTTAAGAACGATATACTTTGCTTGTAAAGATTTTAGAAAACCATCCAAGATAATTGACCAAATTATTCAAAATAATAGAGATAATTTTGAAATTGATGTTAGTTTTTTCAAAGATAAATATTGGCGTTGTCTGAATAAATTTGGGAGATAAAAAGCGTCATCAATTGAATGCTAAGGTAAATAGATCATTGCTATCTAACTGCTATTACTCAAATTCATGCAAATAGTATTTTTATGATGACTAGAGGAACTATGTCCATAGCGATTGAGCTACTTGGGTATATAAGTTTGGTGAGTTCATAATGACTCACCATAGGTTAAGCCTGCGGATACTGTGGTGCTAAGCGGTAATAGCTATACGTCACATTCGGATCTTTATAGACATCATAGCTAGTTTGCTTATAGTCAGACACCCATTGTGAACCGGTAAAGCCTGCAATGTGCCCATAGCGATGCTTTTTAGTGCGGTGGATAATGTAAATATCACCAGGTTGTGGGTTGTTAAATTCAGGATTAATTTTCTGATAACCAATTTGCTGTAAGGTGCGTCCCCAGTCTGATGCTGCAACAGGGTGCTGTACAATTTTAGCACCTGCTGACTGTAAAGCGATTCTGACAAATTTGGCACATTGCGATGAGCTACGATAAGACGCTCTTTTAGCCAACTTTTGAGAGAATTTACTGACATCAATGGCTGGCTCTGATGGAGCCTTCGGCATTTCTCGATAAGGAATAACCACCTGTTGCGAAGGTGGGTGAATCATACTGTGATCAACTGAAGGTACATCATAAATCATTGTGAATCTCTACCGCATTTTCAAAACAACTGAACGTGTGCCAGAATTTATTACGGCGCCCATAGTAAGCGATAAATCTTAAAAAAACTGAAATGTAACGTAATAATATAACATTTGAGCTGTTATACAGATCACTTAGCTAAATTGCTATTTAAGAATCTTTTTCATTATCAGTAAGTTGTTGGTTGATTAGTTTAGATAAAATGATTTGTAAGATTATATTTCATTTTTGATTAAAAAATAGACATATTGGCGTGGGTATTAGATCTGCTTTGATGCATAGTTTTTATATAAGTTTATGTTTAATATCATGATATTTAGTAAATTGTTTGAGGTGATCTGTCCTGCGAAATCTTCTGATTTTCATCAGCATAGTGCAATGAATTCAGCCATATATCAAAGATTTTGTTTTGAATAGCTGAGTGTTTAAAATATTCAGTTCAATATTGCGATGCTTGATGGTGAATACTTTAATATCAATCACCTTCTTCTGAATAAAAAACAGAGCCATTTCCTAAGACTGCTTTTTGCATAAAATCTAAAAATATTCCTTTGACTGACATCAGTATTGCAGTACTTGCCATGGCACCATTCCTGAACGTATAGTGATGCGCCGCGTTATGTTGAAGCTGCGCAGAATGTTAAATATTGAGTTTGAGGGAAATCGTATATGAAAAGGACATTACTGACTTCCTTTGTTTTTGCCAGTATCAGTTTGGGATGTTCACAGTCTAATGAGGCAAAAAATCAAAGCAATACGCAAGCACGAACGTCAGATATACACTCAAATAAGCAACATTTCGTCAATCATCCTGAGCTTAAGGCATGGGTCGGGCATTATTCTGGTGTCGTTCCATGTGCGACTTGCGTAACCAGTTGTGATGGCTGTTTGGGTACAGGAATTGATCTTAAAATCAACGCAGATCAAACCTTTGTCTTGGAACAAAGCAATAATAATGATAATAGCCCAGCTAAAATTTATGCAGGACAATTTAAGTTTCTGGATAATGATCAATTAAAGATTCAGCTACAAGGTGTTCCCACCCGAAATATGATTATGTTAGGTGATGAACTGACTGAAATCATTGATACAAAAACACAGCTGCCTTTTGATTCTTATGAAGAGTTCCAGTTAGCTAAAAAAGCTTAACTTTGGTTATATTCTTATTGAAAGTGCATCGGTCATGCTGAGCCGTGACACATTTTTAAAGATCGACAAATCCTGCCCTCAAGGGACATCAATTTTGGTTGCTTCTGGAAGATGTAATTGCGAAATTACGCTTGAGCATAACCATGAGTTTAAGTGGTTAAGCTCAAGTGATTGGTGAGACTTTTAGCTTATCGCAAGCTTAGTGGTAGTGGAACATAGCGGATTGCGCCATGTTCCGAAGCCGAAAAGTGATGTTTAGTAGATTAGATTAGTTCTGATGCTCTTTTAAATAATCTTCAGTGCGTTGCATCGCAGCCTGAATATTTTGAATGGCCTGTTCAATATCAGCGATGGTTTTGGCATTACCGCCACTCAGCGCTTGACGCCATTTACGTGCGCCTGGCAAGTTTTGAAATAAGCCCAGAATATGACGCGTGATAATTGAAAGCGGTGCACCCTCAGCAACACGCTGATGAATATAAGGCATCATTTGCTGCATGATCTCAAAACGATCAGGTGCTTCCAGATTCCAGAGTTGGCCCATCTCTGCCAATAAATACGGATTGTGATAAGCCTCACGACCAATCATCACCCCATCAACATGCTGTAAATGTTGCTGTGTTTCTTCAAAGGTTTTAATCCCGCCGTTAATCTCAATGGTAAGGTGCGGACGTTCTTGTTTAAGACGATAGACATCTTCATAGCGCAAGGGTGGAACTTCACGGTTCTCTTTTGGAGATAAACCCTGCAAGATAGCAATACGCGCATGTACGATAAAATGGGTACAGCCTGTTGCTGCTACCGTATCGACAAAATGTAGCATTTCTTCATAGGAGTGCATGTCATCAATCCCGATACGATGTTTTACCGTCACCGGAATTGAAACAGCTTTTTGCATACTGTGAATACATTCAGCCACCAGATTGGGTTCAGCCATGAGACATGCACCAATCTTATTATTCTGCACACGGTCACTTGGGCAACCTACATTTAAATTGACTTCGTTATAACCCCAGTCTTCAGCCATTTTGGTACAGGTGGCTAAATCTTGTGGATTTGAGCCGCCGAGTTGTAACACAATTGGATGTTCTTGTTGGTTGAAGTCTAAATGACGGTTTGCTCCACCATAGATAATCGCACCCGTGGTCACCATCTCTGTATAGAGAACCACATTTGGATTAAATAAGCGTGCAAAAAAACGGTAATCCTTTGTTGTCCAATCCATCATCGGCGCGACGGAAATACGTGGCTTTAATGATTCAAGTGATTGCATAAACGGATCTCGGATGTGGACAAGAAAAGAAAGGGCAGCATTATACGAGTTTTGTGATCAATTCACCAATGCTGATCCCCGTCACTTCAATTTTCACCATGCGGATGAATATCTAGGAGGTGAGCATATTGCTTCTCTTCGTCAAAAGATGGTCGAAGAAACTAAACAACATACAGGCAAAGACCAGACTGATTCCAGCCAAACACGTCATGCTCCAGCCGCCGTGATTCCATGCAAAAATGCCGAGTGCCGAACCACAGGCTCCACCAGTAAAGTAGGCAGTCATATAAATGGCATTGATACGGGATTTTGCATCAGGACGTAATCGGAAAATCACACTCTGATTGCTGGTATGGACTAAGGCCAATGCCAACTGAATCAATGCAAAGCCGAGGATATAACTGAGTAACACGGTTTGCCCAAAATAGAAGCAGATCCAGCTCAAGATAAATAAAGCACAACCCATCCAAGTTAATTGGCTGGTATAGCCTTGATCTGCATATTTACCTATATATTGCGTAGAGAGGGCACCAAAGATCCCGACCAAAGGCACCATACCAATTAAAAGGTCTTGCAGATGATGGGCCGAGGTCAACAGTAGTGCAATGGTTGAATATAGAATACTGACTGCAGCGAAAGCAAAACTGCCTGCAAGCGCACGTAAGACTAAGCGTTTCTCTTGCTTGAGTAATTGCGCCATGGAAACAAAGACTTGCCCATAATTCATTTTCATGCGCATGGCATAAGGTAAGCGGCTTTTCAGTGCATAGGCCAAGATCAGCATGAGCATGCCACTGACCACATAAATGACTTTCCAATGAAACAGATTAGAAAACAAGCCTGCAAGACTGGTTGAGAGTAAAATACCGACCAGCAATCCACTCATCAAGAAGCCAATCACTTCACCTGTTTTTTCTGGTTTTACGGTCATGGTTGCAAGTGGAATCAATACCTGTGCAGCAACTGAGAATAGTCCAGCCATGACCGTACCAAGCCAAAGCATAGGTAAGTTGATGGAGAAAGCACTAATAAATAGGCCAACAGCACATAACACCATCAATAAAGGAATGAATTTAGTTTTATTGACCACATCGCCCATTGGCACAATAAACAGTAAGCCCAATGCATAAGAGACTTGAGCAAAGGTTACCGTGAGCGCTGCTTGTCCTTCAGTCACTGCAAAATACTGCTGAATCGAGTGAATCAAAGGCTGACTATAATAGTTGGCACCCGCACACAAACCACATGCTGCAGCCATAAACCAAAGTAAGGTTTTATTTTGACTAATATCTTGAGGGGCAGACATAATTTTCTCTATTACTGGTTTATGCGGTATAAGCGGTTGCTTCAACTTCAATTTGCATCCCTGTTAATGCCAAGTGTGATACAGGAATAAGGGTGCAGACAGGAAAGGCATGCTGCGGCCATAAGTGTTGTATGGTTTTAGCCAAGATTTGAAGTTTCTCCGCATTGTGATCAACCACCAATATCCGTAAAACCGCAATGTCTGATAGTTGTGCTTGTGCTGAAGTTAAAGCGTGTTGGATATTATAGAAGACTTGTTGTACCTGTTGGTCAAAATCTTTAGAGAGCTCACCATTTTTATTTTCACCGCCCTGACCGGCAATATGAATAGTACGCATATTGGGTGGAACAATGCTCACATGACTATAGCCATTACTGCGTGGATCATAAAGTTCACTGGGATTGATCATTTTAAATGTCGGTTTCATCGTGACACATCATATGGAAGATGGAGATGACTCAGTATCAAAGCTCAATCTAACTTGAGGTCAAGAATATTTTGAGCCTAAAGCCAGCAAAAGTCCGAATAAATGAGCGATTTCTCAGTATTTTGGTTTTTAAAAAATTAAATTGAAGAGACGGATTGAGTGGGTGTTTAATATTTGCACCAATATTGTGCAATAAAGCAGCTTTTGCTAGACAAAACCATACAAATATCACTTGAAAAAATGCCTATTTAAGTTTTTTCCATTCTTTTAAATTTTTCTGAGCAACTAATTTCATCTAATTCAGATTTACTGATAAGCAAAAATCGTCTTTCATTCTCACTCTTTGATGGCTTGTTATAAATTGTTAGTTAAAACTTGCCGAAAAGACCAATAAAAGTTCAGACAAGCCAATCCCTCGCCACAACTGCATGATTATGATGCCGATTCAACCAATACATTGGTAGAGCGTCAAAGAAATAACCAATGTCGATGAAAATGGATTTGGTTAAACGCTCCTGATGATCAGGATGAGAGGTAGAGATGTTGAATAGATACCGCTGTGATTGTCCAAATCAGGAAGGGCACAGTATAGAAATGAACCGATTCAGTGCGTAAGCGGTCAGATTTGTATGTGAAGAAGAGATGGACGATCTGCGTTGTTCGATCAAAAGGCAAACCTGCGGATCATACAAGCTCTAAATATAAATGTGAATCATCAGTTCAAAATATAGGTATTTATTAAATAAATATTGGGTGGAAATTTAAAAAAGTTCCATTAGAATCCAAATTTCTACAAAGAATACTCCTGGGGGAAACATTGCTCTTGGCGATGTTTACTTAAGAAAAACTAGCTTGAGGAACGCTCATGCAGATCGGAATCCCAACCGAAACTGTTGCAGGTGAAAGTCGTGTAGCGGCAACACCAGAAACAGTGAAGAAGTTGATTAACGCAGGTCATAGTATTGTCATTCAACGTGGTGCTGGAGTTAAAGCAGCGTATATTGACAGTGCTTATGAACAAGTTGGCGCAACCATTACGGACGATGCATATACAGGCAGCCAAATTATTTTGAAGGTACGTGCCCCTAAAGGTGACGAAATTCAAAAGCTTGCGGCGAATACGACTGTAATTGCAATGTTTGACCCTTACCGCAATCCAGAATTAGACCAGTTTGCAACTCAGCAAGTGTCTGCTTTTGCATTGGAATTACTGCCACGTACGCTATCACGCGCACAAAACATGGACGTACTTTCTTCTCAAGCAAACTTGGCGGGTTATAAGTCTGTATTGTTAGCTGCGGCTGAATATCAACGTATGTTCCCAATGTTAATGACGGCTGCAGGTACTGTAAAACCTGCACGTGTTGTGATTATGGGTGTTGGTGTTGCAGGTCTTCAAGCGATTGCGACTGCGAAACGTTTAGGTGCTGTTGTGGAAGCAACAGATTTGCGTCCAACAGCAAAAGAGCAGGTTGAATCTCTAGGCGGCAAATGGCTAGACGTGCCAATGTCCGATGAGGAAAAACAACGTGCTGCTGAAGCTGCGAAAAGCGGTTATGGTTGGCAGCCGGGTGAGCAATACATCAAAGATCAAGCTGCGATTGTAGATAAAGCTGTATCAAATGCTGACATCGTAATCACCACTGCATTGATTCCAGGTCGTAATGCTCCGCGTTTAATTAAAGCTGAAACCGTTGCCAAAATGAAACCGGGTTCTGTCATTTTAGATATGGCTGTTGAAACTGGCGGCAACGTGGAAGGTTCTAAAGAAGGCGAAACAGTCACAACTGAAAATGGTGTGAAGATTTTGGGTATTCCAAATATTCCAGGCACAGTTGCGACTGAAGCATCGGCACTGTATGCACGTAACGTTTTTAACTTCCTTGAGACATTATTCGACAAAGACAAAGCCTTTGCGATCAATCAAGAAGATGAAATCCAAAAAGCGTTACTCGTGACTCATGGCGGTCAAGTACTGCTCAAGCGCGGTTAAGGAGAGTTCTCATGGTTGAAACGATTACAATTTTCGTCCTTGCCATCTTCGTTGGTTATTACGTGGTGTGGGGGGTAACGCCTGCGTTACATACACCATTAATGGCGGTAACTAATGCGTTGTCTTCCATTATTGTGGTTGGCGCGATGATCCAAACAGTGGGTATGCCTGCGATTGGTGTAGATGCTAACGTTGCATTCCAAAGTGTAAACGTGGTGAGTATCCTTGGTGCGATTGCTGTGTTCTTGGCAAGTATCAACATCTTCGGTGGCTTTGCTGTAACTGCTCGTATGCTTGAAATGTTCAAGCCGAAGCAAAAGAAAAAAGAGGGCTAAGCAATGGAATTCATTCGAGACTATGCGGATTGGTTCTACCTGATTGGTGCTGTCCTCTTTATCTTAACTTTACGTGGCTTGTCTGGTCCTAAGACTGCAATTGCAGGTAATCGCTACGGTATGATCGCAATGGCGATTGCAGTAGTAACGACCTTCTTTGTTGCTGAACATCCTGTTGTTTGGATGATCGGTGGTGCAATGGTATTGGGTGCTGTCGTTGGTATCGCACGTGCGAAAACAGTGCCAATGACACAAATGCCTGAGACGGTTGCGTTGATGCACTCTCTTGTCGGTTTGGCTGCGGTATTGATTGCAATTGCGGCGATTCTGCACAACAACCAACTTACTGCATTATTTGAACAAAACGAGGCGGCATTAACGGCTGCTGGTGTTCAACATGCACATATGAGTTCAGTTCATTTATTTGAATTGTTTGTTGGCTGCTTCGTGGGTGCGATCACATTTACCGCATCTGTATTTGCTTACGGTAAATTGGCTGCGAAGAAGTGGGCAAAAACAATTTCGGGTGCATGGGTTAAACCCGTTCAAGCAACCATCTTTATTGCGATGCTTGCATGTGGTTTCTACTTCTTCACTACGGGTAATATGACTGCATTCTGGGCAATGACAGCACTTGCACTTGCATTTGGCTGGGTGTGGATTGCACCAGTCGGTGGTGGTGATATGCCAGTTGTGGTATCGTTGTTGAACTCATTCTCTGGTTGGGCTGCAGCAGGTATTGGTTTCACACTTGAAAACAATATGTTGATCGTTGCTGGTTCGCTTGTAGGTTCATCTGGTGCGATTCTTTCTTACATCATGTGTAAGGCGATGAACCGTTCAATCATCAACGTTTTGTTTGGTGGTGCAATGGGTGGTGCAGCAGTTGCATCAGCAGATAAGGGTGAGCAAGTTCAACGTAACCACCGCTCTGGTTCAGCAGATGACGCAGGCTTCCTGATGTCAAATGCAGACAGCGTTGTGATTGTACCGGGTTATGGTATGGCGCAAGGTCGTGCACAGAATGCGGTGAAAGAATTGTGTGAAATCTTGAAAGAGCAGGGTGTAAAAGTTCGCTTCGCGATTCACCCGGTTGCTGGTCGTATGCCTGGTCACATGAACGTCTTACTCGCTGAAGCAGATGTTGCCTATGAAGACATCTTGGAAATGGATGAGATCAACTCAGATTTCCCTGCAACAGATGTGGTACTGGTGATTGGTGCAAACGACGTGGTTAACCCTGCGGCGAAAGATGATCCGACCTCACCGATTTATGGTATGCCGATTCTTGAAGCGCATAAAGCACGTACCATCATGGTGATCAAACGTTCTATGGCAACAGGTTATGCTGGCTTAGACAATGACTTGTTCTACAATGAAAAAACCATGATGATCTTCGGTGATGCCAAGAAAGTTGTGGAAGATATGACCAAAGCAATCAATGGTGGTGGTCACTAAACTGACCTCAATCAAGATTGTAAAAGCCACCCTCGGGTGGCTTTTTTATAAAGATATTATGTTGTCGTAACGTTGAATTTATCTAAGAATAAAGTGATGCGATTACTCTAAATTGATTTAGGTTAATAGGGGTAAGATTTTTATTGCTTGAAAAAATAAAAATATCTTATAGACTAAAAATACTGATAATAATGCACTCATGCATATCTTTGCATCATGATTGAAGTCACAGTTCAAGAAGCACACGAAGATTATCCAATAAAAAAGATTATATTGAATGATTTAGATGTTGGTATGGAACGATCTATTTGGGTGTCTTCCAAAATTACCTGCTTAGATAAAGATAATAATTTTATCTATGAAGAAATAAGCATAATTAATCGTTTAAATCGAGTTATCACCACCTCTCTCTACGCTGGAGAAAAATATAACTTAGTGGCTTATACTGAGCAGTATTCAGGTCGAGAAGTAAAGAATAGCGTTGGTTCCACCGTGGATCATTATATTTTAATCAATAATCAATTTGTATTGATGGCTAGAGATGTAGATGAATATGATCTAAAGGGCGGTAGAACCAATCATTTCGACAGAAATGGAAACTTGTATTTTTATCGAATTGCTAATTTTGATCTACCCCCTCCTGAATCCCATAAAGAGTACGACAAAGACGATAAAGAGTTGGGATATTGGAATTTGCATTTTATGGAGCATGAAGATATTTATAGAACTACAGGTAGTGTAACTCGTGAGTTAGAACAGGCTGTAATTGAAAAATATAGAATTAATGATTAAAACTCTAAAGCAATCAATGGTGGTGGTCACTAATCTGACCCTAATCAGGATTGTAAAAGCCACCCTCGGGTGGCTTTTTATTTGGCTTATTCTTTAAAGAAACTTTTCGACCAGTTGCATAGATTGTTGATAAAGATCACGTGCCAATTGCTGATTTTTGGCATGTGAAGATTTCCAATCTGGCATATGCGCACTGACATACGCTCCATTACGATTGGTCCATTCATCGCCAATTGCCATTTGAGTAATCAAATTTGCAGGAACAGAGGTTGGTACTAAGCCGAGTTTCATCGCCGCATAGACAGGTTTAGGCAAGTCTCGATAAATATCCGAAGCGACGCCCCCTGGGTGTAACGCATTATTGGTAATTGAGCTATCTGCTAGTTGTTCTGCTAATGCATTGCTGAACAGTAAATTTGCGAGCTTGGATTGTCCATAATAAAATAGCGGATTATAAAAACCCTCTGCGCGGAATTTGTTGGGTTTGATTGAGCCTGCCCAATGTGCAATTGAGGCTAAATGGACAATACGTGCTTGAGGAGATTGCTTTAAAACGGGAAGCAGTTTTTGGGTCAATAGAAAATGACCGAGATAATTGACACCAAACTGTTGCTCGAAGCCATCAGCAGTCAGCTGTTTGGTTTTGGCAAATAGGCCTGCATTGTTGATCAATACATCCAGATTGCCATAACGATCTGCGATTTCATCCGCTGCTTTTTGAGTCAGTTCAAGGCTGTTGAGGTCGAGGGAGATGAGATCGACTTGCCCTTGATCGAGTGCACGTAATTTGTTTTGTGCTTGTTGTGCTTTCTGTGGGTTTCGGCACGCCAGAATCACGTGTTGCCCTTGTTTGACCAACTGTTCTGCTGTGGCAAAACCAATGCCTGTATTGGCACCTGTAATCAGTATTTTCACTTCCTGTACTCCAGTTATGCTATTTCTTAGTGAGATTGCAAGAATCTGTATAGTGCTGCAATTTTGACAATTTGTCATGTCAAATTTAAAGGTGGGAGATGATTGGTATTTGCTAGTCCTTAGATAGCAAAGATGTTGTTTTTGGGGATTATGTTTTTTGATGGGTTTCAGAATTGAACGTTAGTCGAAATAAGTATTTTCGGGTAATTCTTGTAGTAACTCAAAAAATTGGTGGATTTGTGTTTCTGTAACACGAGCTGTCGAAATCGGTGGTAATTCATCCTTAGCAAAGAAACCCACCTCAGAGGTTTCGATGCTTGGCTTTAGTTCACCGCCAATCAGTTCACACCAGAAGAACGCTTTATAGACATGCAGGAACATAGCGGGGTGAGGGTGCTTTCTTCGGTCTGTGAGCGCGAGGAGTTTAACCGCTTTTACTTCTAATCCTGTTTCTTCAAGAACTTCTTTTTCCGCATTTTCGGCAGAGGAATATCCAACGTCTGCCCAGCCTCCTGGAATAGACCATAAGCCGTCCTGTGTTTCTTTGGCTAATAGAAGTTTATTGTCTTTAAATACAACAGCACGGACATCGATTTTGGGGGTTGTATAGCCAATATCTTGTAGTACGTTTGGGATAAAATGAGAGGTATCAATTTCTTTTAATTCAATCAGGGTACGGACGTGATCAAGTAGTTGCTTATAACGCTCTTTATCGTATACATCTTTGCTGTAGTACAAACCTGATTGCGCTAATCCTGTAATCTTATGGAGTGTTTCAATCCATGCGGCTGAATCTTTCATCTTATTTTTAGTTGTGATTAAGCAGAGGGTTTAATACTAGCATTGCTATTAAATTTTACAACGAGCAGTAGGGGGCAAGCATTGAGTCGGCTTATGTTTGCTTGTGTTTAGAGATCTCTTTTGATTGATGTATATCATATAAAAAAAGCGACCGATTCGGTCGCTTTTTTTGAGGAGCTTTATGCTACAGATTCGGGTGCACGCCATAAGCTTTCTAAGTCATAGAACTTACGCGCGGTTGGTAACATCACATGTACCACAACAAAACCGAGGTCGATTAAGATCCACTCAGCATCGCGTTCACCTTCGACACCGATTGGGCGGAAACCTGCTTTACGTGCTTCATCAGCAACATTGTCTGCAAGGGCTTTGACGTGACGAGTCGACGTACCGCTTGCAATTACAATTGCATCGGCAACATTACTGATCGTACTTACGTCAAGTTCAAGAATATCTTTGGCTTTTACATCAGTGAGAGCTTCATGTACAACGTTTAGGCACGCTTGTACATCTTTGTTCGCTGTTTTGATTTTTAGGTCGTGAGAATTAGAAGCGCTGGGCGATGGTTCTAAATTCATAGAGGGTATATTTTCCTGACAATTGCTCATTGTCAAATATACCGTTTTTCTCTAAAAAGTTCAAATTTTAGCAGTAACAGTTTATGTATTCACATCATTGGAAAAATACTTTTTTTTCCATGCAAAAGATTGATCTGACTGCGTTTTTGGCCTGTATTCCGCTGCAATTAGACCTCGGTAGTCACTTTGTAGCAACCAGTCAAAGATTTGTTTATAGGGGATATTTCCAGTATCGGGTTCATGCCGGTCTGGACAGTCGGCAAATTGGATGTGCCCAATCTGATCGATATTTTCTTGTAATCCTGCTAATACATCTTCACCCATCATCGCCATGTGATAACAGTCATATTGCATTTTTAGGGCGGGATGGTTGATGGCTTCCAGCATTTCTTGGGCTTGGGCAATATTTTGAACCAGGAAGCGCGGCATATCAGTGCCATTGATCATTTCAAAAACGGGTTCAATGCCTTGTTCGGTCAGCATGTGACAGGCTAGTTTTAAATTACTTGCAAGCGTATTCAGACAAGGCAGTAGATCGGCATCCAGCGGTTGTTTACCAGCGAGAATATTCACACGTGGTACATCCAGTGCAGTGGCATAACGAATTGCCAGCTCAAGCGCTTGATGGAATTCAATTTCTCGCCCTGGCACACCTGCAAGCCCATTGCCGCCTTGCATCAAGTCACCCGCAGGGACATTAATCAGGCAGAGGGAAAGATTGTGTTGTTCAAGTTGAGTTCGAATATCGATCACGTCGAGTTCATAGGGAAATTGAATTTCTACATGCTGAAAACCATGGGCGTGCGCTAAAGCAAAGCGCTCAATTAAAGGGACTTCAGTAAAAATCATGGATAAATTGACTGCAAGATGGCTCATTTTCAGACTCCCTGAATCAATAATTATTGTTCTGTAATTTTGATGATAGTCGCTAAATCCTTATCAGCAAAGCCATTTTCTTGGTGAGCTTGTAACTGTAATAGAGCTTTTTGTGCCACAGGTATCTTTAAGTTAAAACTTTGTGCCAGAAGTAATGCATTGTTTAAATCTTTTGATAGGGTTTGCACCTTCCATTGTACTGGCTCAAAGGTCTGTGTTGCCATACGCGGCGCAAGGATTTGAAAGGGTTTTGAGTCGGCAAAGCCGCCAGCGAGTGCAGGTGCAAGTAATGCCGTGTCGACACCTGCTTGATCGGCAAGGGCGACTGCTTCGGCAATCAGGGTACTATTGGCGGCAACAATTAATTGATTACAAATTTTAGTCGCTTGTCCTGTACCCGATGTTCCCATACGGGTGACACGCTGTGAGAGTACATTGTAAATTGGGGTGAGCTGTTCGATCGTCTTCGCATCACCACCTGCAAAAATAACCAATGTACCTTGTTCAGCTCCCATGGTGCCACCTGATACAGGAGAGTCAATCCATGTGACCTGTTGTTGTTGAGCAGACTGAGCCAATTTTTGAGTCGCAGAGACCGATAAGCTGGAGAAATCAACGATGATCTGCTCAGCTTTTAAATAGGGTTGAATTTGGGTGAAAACATTTTGCACCGCTTGATCATCGGCTAAACAGGTTAAAATAACAGGATAGCTTCCGATGTCATTTAGCTTTAAGTGTAATGCACCTTGCTGCTGTAGAGGTTCACATGCAAGTGGGCTACGGTTCCAGACCGCCACAGGATAACCTGCTTGTAAGAGTCGACTGGCCATACGTGTGCCCATTAAACCCATCCCCAAGAAAGCGATTGGTGTTTTTTGATTCGCATGCATGTGAATATTCTCCAGTCGGGATTATTTGTATTGGCGCGGCAGAAATTGAACTTCTGGGTTCTTGTCTTTTTTGCGTGCCAAACTACTGTTTTTACCTAAAAGTAGTTTGAGCTGCCAAAGTTTTTCCAAACGTAATGCTTTTTCAGGTTGGTGCTCCATTGCATCTAACACACGCTTCGCTGCCATAATGGCATCTGGTGAGCGTTGTAAAATTTCTTCGGCAATGAGATTTGCTTTCACTAATGGATCATTGTCTAAATGGGTGACTAGACCAATTTGTTTGGCGTATTCAGCATCAAAGATACGTGCAGTTAAGGTCAACTCTTTCGCTAAATCAACGCCAATCAGTCCTTTTAATGAGCGTGTCAACCCCATATCGGGTACAAGACCCCAACGACTTTCCATAATCGACATTTGGGTATTCGGTGTTGCAATACGAATATCGGCTGCAAGTGCGAGCTGCATACCTGCACCAAAGCAATAGCCTTCGATTGCTGCAATCACAGGGATCGGCAGGTTCTGCCAAATCAAGAATGCTTTTTGAAACAGACTTTGCCCTGGTTTGATCAGTTCCCAAGCGGCAAAAGCGGTATTTTTAGGATTGTTTAAATCAGAAAGGTCGATGCCTGCACTAAAAACCTGCGCTTCGCCTGTGAGGATGACACAACGGATTGAACGATCTTTTTCAATTTTTTTAGCAGTTGCCACCAGCTCTTTGAGTAAGGCAAAGCTCATTGCATTACGTTTGTCAGGTCGGTTTAGGGAAACAGTTGCGATTCCATTGTTCTTTTCAACGCGTAAAAGTGCCATCTGCCTTACTCTTATTGTGTTTGATGAGGCAGCATAGCACGAGTCTTTAGGTTGAAACATGACAGGGCAGTCACAAAAAAGACTGCCTGTATTTTAATCATTGATTATCCAATATCCCAACGTACAGTCTTATGAGTCATGGGCATGTAGGATTAAGTTGGCGGCTTGTCTCACTTGTTCAATCGCTGTACTGAGTTCATTGAAACGATGCGTGGTTTCACGAATAAACACATCATCTGCTTTACGGCGTTCTTTACGTAAGGTCGAGACAAATTGTTCAAATTCACCTGAGACTTGCTGTAAGTTTGGCGTACCGACATAGCGGGTCGCGCCATAGAGGCGATGTAGGACATGTTCCAGTTGTGGAAAATCTTCCATCTCAATCAGTTGCTGCATTTCTGCCAGTTCCGTATCGAAACTATCCACCAGCATATTTAATAGATCTTGCGCGAGATCTTCTTTGTTGGCTGCAAGTTGCACGCTTTGTTGCCAATTCAGGATTTGAGGATCAATTGATTCAATTGGTCGCTTTGGTTCAATGTTCGCAGGTTGGGCACTGAAGTTATTTTTGGTCCAATGCGTCAGAATCTGAATGATTTGCTCCATCTGAATCGGCTTGGTCACATAATCATTCATACCAACTTTGAGCAGCTTCTGCTTTTCATCGGCCAGTGCATGTGCTGTGAGTGCAATAATTGGCAGTTGCATGCCATTATCAAGTGTTGATTCCAATGAGCGAATGGCGCGAGTGGTATCAATCCCCGACATCACAGGCATTTGAATATCCATAAATACCAAATCAAACGGTGGTGATTTTTGTTCGATGCGCTCTTGAATAATGTCGATGGCCTTTTGTCCACTCAATGCTTTGGTGGTGGTGACATTGAGCTCACCGAGTAAGGCTTCAAGTACAATCAAATTAGGCAAGTGATCATCGACAGCCAAGATGTGTAAACCTTGGCCATTAAAGTCTTCTGGTTCCTGCTCAAAAACAGGCTCATTGCCGAGTAACTGGACCAACTCACGACGACTTAATGGTTGATACAATGGACGTGCGCGATATTCATTGAGCATGTTTGGCTCAAGACTCATCTGATAACCATAGACTGCTAAATTGCCATGATAACGCTGACGAATTTCTTTGAGTAAGGCTTCGGTATCACCACTATGATCTACAATCAGCCACGTATTTTCCTGCTGATTCAGATGGTTTAAACGGCTGAATAGGTCCAGAATCGACTGTGTTTCAATATGTGAAACATGATAGTTTTCGAGGTATGAACGCAGTACGCTGGCCGTTGCTGGGTGGGCAAGATAAGACACCACTTGTAAATGATCGAAACGAGGGTGTTCAACAAACTCATCTTGTTCTTCAACTTTAAATGAAGCGGTGAACCAGAAGGTTGATCCTTTCTCTGTCGGCGCACGTTCTTGGTTATCTTCAAAGCCAATTTGACCGTGCATCAAATGCACCAGCTGTTTGGAAATGGCTAAACCAAGTCCTGTGCCACCGAACTGCCGGGTAACTGAAGCATCACCCTGAGAGAACGATTCAAATAACTTTTTACGATCAGTGCCACTCAGACCAATACCGCTGTCTTGCACGCTAAAATGCAGTAGGCATTGTCCGATCTCATCGTCTTCCATACGCACACGGACAATGATTTCCCCATCAGGCGTGAACTTGATCGCATTGGAGATCAGGTTGGTCAGGATCTGTTTAAAGCGTAAGGCGTCACCGACTACATGCTTTGGAATGTTCTCTGCATAATAGAAGGCCATGTTGATATGTTTTTGTGCCGCCAAAGGCGAGAGCATATCCATCACATCGAAAATGGCTTCTTCAAGGTCAAACGGTGCAGTTTCAAGTTCGAGTTTGCCTGCATCAATTTTAGAGAAATCCAACACGTCATTGATCAGTGCCAATAGATGTGCCGATGATTTTCGGATGGTTTGCAGATAAAGATTTTGCTCATTACTCAGATTCTGCTGACGCAGTAATAAGTGAATAAAGCCATCAATACTGTTCAATGGTGTTCTAAGTTCATGACTGATGTTGGCCAAAAACACCGACTTGGATTGGTTTGATGAAATCGCTTGGTCACGTGCCTGACGATAGGTAATGTTCTGAACTTCTAAGGTATCGAGTGTTCGACGTAAGTCTTCTTCGGTTTGTTCGGTATGTTCTTTTAATTCTAAGAAGCTAAAGTGCAGGCGTTTCACTACATTGGCAATATCACGCTGTAGCAAACGCAGTTCACCGGTACTGTTTACCACAATATGCTGATCTAGGGTGTCGGCGTTGAGGCGTTGCATTTGCATGCGAATTTCATACAGTGGTGCGAGCCAACGACGAGAGAACACGTTTAAACAGAACAGTAGAATCAGTATGGTGATCAGCCCAGTCACGACCAAGGACAGTAGAATTTTATAGCGAGCCAATTCGAGGGGTTGGTTGTCTAATTCAATCATGAGCCAAACAGAATTAGGGTCGCCACTGTCGAGTTTCGAGCCATAAATGCTGTTGTGATTATGTGCAATTGGACCGAAGAAGTTGCTGTTTTCTGGAAAGTTTGGCCAAAAGCGATTGTTTTGATAGCCAACGCTTAAATAAGTCTGACCACGATTATCAATCAGTACTGCGCGCTGTAGGTTTTTTTCATCAAACATTTTCTGCATGATGTTTTGAGCACGATCATATTGATCGGGTTGTTCTTGTACCAGTTTTAATAAATCATTCGCGGTTTGATGGTAGCGTGCCAAAATGGCTGAAGCATCAGAGCGTTGTTGTGATTTTGCGGAGCTGGTCGTTTCGGATAAAACCCAAAGAATACCAACACCTGTCAAAATGGCAATCGGCACCAAAATCAGTGCAATCAATTGCCCATAAGCATGATTGAGGCGTAAGCGTTTCGATATGGTCTTATTGAAATTTGACATAGTACGGTCAGATTTATCATTCTGCGCAACATCTTAGCACGCTTTGTGAAAATCAAGGACATCTGCTTGCCAATAAAAAGCATAGTGAAAAGGTGCAGTATCTCTATTTTTTTCATACAATAGGCGCCACCTTGATATCGGTGTCGATCATGACGAATACGCAAACTGATTTTTTAGCAGATGAATTTTTACTGGACGATTATGTCGGTAAAACCCCTTTAGTACGTTTGCAACGTTTAGCGTGTCATACCCAAGCCACGGTATTAGCAAAATTAGAAGGTAATAATCCAGCAGGTTCAGTCAAAGATCGCCCTGCTTATAACATGATTGTTCAAGCGGAAAAACGTGGACAGATTCAGCCAGGGGATACCCTGATCGAAGCAACCAGTGGCAACACTGGGATTGCTTTGGCGATGGTTGCGGCTATGCGCGGCTATAAAATGAAGCTGATCATGCCGAACAATATGAGCCAAGAGCGTAAAGATGCGATGTTGGCTTACGGGGCAGAGCTAATTGAAGTCACGCAGCAGCAAGGCATGGAAGGTGCACGCGATCTTGCTTTGCAAATGCAGGCAGAGGGCAAAGGCTTTGTGCTAAACCAGTTTGGTAATCCAGATAACGTCGAAGCGCATTACCTGACCACAGGTCCAGAAATCTGGAAGCAAACGGATGGGAAGATTACCCATTTTGTTAGCTCAATGGGGACAACGGGAACCATCATGGGGGTCTCTAAATATCTCAAAGAGCAGAACCCTGATATTCAAATTGTGGGTTTACAACCATCAGACGGTTCAAGCATTGCAGGGATTCGCCGTTGGCCGGAAGAATATTTGCCAACCATCTTTGATCGCAGTCGTGTCGATCGCATCATTGATATTCCACAGATTGAAGCTGAAAAAACCATGCGTAAGCTGGCACGTACTGAAGGCATCAGTGCAGGAACATCTTCTGGTGGTGCAGTTTGGGCTTCGATCAAGATTGCTGAAGAATATCCTGATGCGGTGATTGTCTGTATTATCTGTGACCGCGGTGATCGTTATTTATCAACGGGATTATTCTCAGTACAAGATGAAGATTAACATCTGGCCTTACACTGTTATAATTACAGCTCCCCCTTTATTGAAGAGAGCTGTAATGCAGTTCTGTAAGGGAATTCTAAGATGAATTTACGTTTTCCGATTTTAGTTTTTGATATTGAGACACTGACCGATTTAAAGGCAGGTGCACATCTTTATCATCTTGATTTACCCGAAGCAGATGTTGAACAGGCACTGACCAAAATTCGTCGTCAAGAGTCGGGGATGGATTTTCAACGCTTACCATTACATGAAATCGTTTGTATTTCAGGGTTGTGGATCGATGAAAAAGGCTTTCGCCTGTTTTCATTTAGTCAGGAGCAGCATAGCGAAGCTGAAATGTTGGCAAAATTCTTATCGATCTTTGACAAGAAACAACCCACATTAGTTAGTTGGAATGGTTCGCAATTTGATTTGCCTGTGATTCTATTTCGCGCTATGTACCATGGCTTGTCTGCACCGAGCCTGTTTGATCAAGGTGAAATTGATCATCAAAAGCGCTTTAATAATTATCAGAACCGTTACCACCATCGTCATGTTGACCTGATGGATGTGATGGCAATGTTTAATGGCCGTAATTTCCAAAAATTGGATGATATGGCTTGTTTACTCGGTTTCCCTGGGAAACGCGGTGAAACTGGCTATCACGTGCCTGAATATGTACGTAATAAACAATGGTTAGAATTGACCAGTTATTGTGAAGGCGATGTATTGAATACATGGTTGCTTTATATTCGTTGGTTATTGTTAAAAGGCCAATTGAATCAACCAGATCACCAGCAGTTACTGCAATCAACGATTGCTTATTTACAAACGCAAACGCAACAAACAGAATTTTTACAGGTATGGCAGCAAACATCGCAATATACTGTATTCACCGCAGATACTTTTGCGCCAAAAAATTAGGTTCATCTTTTGAAACACAAAGCTAAACAACGTCCAGCTCAATATCCAACACACACCTTTCAGATTGAAGCTTTTTCTCATGAGGGGCGTGGTATTGCGCATTATGGGACACATCCAGATCATCCTAAAGAAAAACACGGCAAGAAAGTTTTTATCCGTTATGCCCTTGTCGGGGAAACGGTGCAGGCAAAAATTACCAATCAAACTTCGCGTCTAGAAGAGGCGGACATGATCATATTGGAAAGTGACGCGGCTGAAAGTCGAGTCGATCCAATGTGTCCACATTTTGGGGTGTGTGGCGGCTGCAGCTTGCAGCACATTCATCCTGATGAACAGATTTTGTTAAAGCAGAATGTTTTAAAATCTCACTTACAACATTTTGCAGGCTTACAGCCTGAACAATGGTTAGACCCGATTCGTTCGGTTAAAGCAGATTATCGTCGCCGTGCCCGAATCGGGGTGCGCTATATTGCCAAGCAAAATCGTTTGGTGATGGGTTTTCGTGAGCATCATAGTAATCATTTAACTGAAATTCAGCAGTGTAAGGTACTTGATCAAACCTTATCTGAATGTTTACCAGAACTTAAGAAACTACTCGAAAGTCTTACAGGCAAAGCGCATATTGGTCATATAGAATTGGCGATGGGAGACTCTGAGGTTGCATTATTAATTCGCCACTTAGATGAATTAAATGTGTCGGATGTCAACCAATTACGTCAATTTACGTTACTCAAAGGATGGCAGTTGTATTTGCAGCCAAAAGGGGCGGATAGTTTACATCGCGTAGATGATTCACAGGCAGAAATGCGTTTGCATTACAGTTTGGATGATTTTGCAGTCAAATTTGCATTTTCACCGTTAGATTTTACGCAGGTCAACAGTGGTGTAAATGCACAAATGATTCAGTTGGCATGTGAATTGCTTCAATTACAGAAAGGGGAAAGAGTACTGGACCTATTCTGTGGGTTAGGTAATTTTTCTCTACCGATTGCACGTTGTGTGGGTGAGGCAGGTCAAGTGGTCGGCGTTGAGGCGAGTGATGAGATGGTCAACAGAGCAACTGAGAATGCGCAAGCAAATCATTTGTCTCAGGCGGCGTTCTTTTCACAAGATTTAACAAAAGACTTTTCGCATCATTCTTGGGCGAAACAGGGATTTGATGCATTATTAATTGATCCTCCACGATCGGGCGCATTTGAAGTTATGCAATATGTACCTAATTTTGGAGCGAAAAGAATCGTTTATGTTTCATGTAACCCATCAACACTGGCAAGGGATGCAGGTGTACTGGCACAATATGGCTATCAATTGAAGAAAGCAGCAGTCATGGACATGTTTACGCATACTGAACATGTTGAATCGATTGCCCTGTTTGAAAAAATTGAACGGCTTGAAAAAATCGAAGAGATAAACGATTAAAAAATGAGTTACATATCCAGAGGAGAAAGGTATGGTCACAGTACGTGAGCAGTTACCTGGACGGCTCCAAGAGCTGTCTGAGGAAGCGACTGTAGAACATGCCGCTGAAGCGCAAAGTAGTCTAGTCTCTTGGCTAGATCGAGTGCGTGGTATTTTGGATGGGGCAGA
Source organism: Acinetobacter sp. UBA991 (assembly GCF_002292065.1). Classification (NCBI taxonomy): domain Bacteria; kingdom Pseudomonadati; phylum Pseudomonadota; class Gammaproteobacteria; order Moraxellales; family Moraxellaceae; genus Acinetobacter; species Acinetobacter sp. UBA991. The sequence continues at coordinate 38,088 of NZ_DBBF01000018.1, forward strand.
GCTGAAGCAACTTCAACAGGTTGCGGAGCTGACCTTAGCAAAAGAGTTACAAGCAACGGGAAATCATCGGATCAATACCTTTAGTACTGGTATTGGCATGGCGGATATTCTGGCCCATTTACATGTCGATGAAGACACGCTTTCAGCGGCGGTGTTGTATCGTAGTGTACGTGAAGGGTTGATTACCTTAGAGGATATTCAACAACAGTTTGGCGAGCAAGTTTTGGCTTTGGTCCAAGGCACACTTGCAATGGGTAAACTGTCTGAGTTGATTGAAAAGAATAAACGTCTAGAAGATCATTTTAATAATAACCAGCGCGAACATTTAAATGGCATTTATAAAATGCTGATTTCAGTGACGGAAGATGTTCGTGTTGTCCTGATCAAACTGGCAGAGCGGACCTATGCTTTACGTGAGCTGGCGACAGCAAGCAAAGAGCGTCAAGAGCGTGTGGCACGCGAAATTCTCACCATTTATTCTCCATTGGCACACCGTTTAGGGATTGCCCAGCTCAAGTGGGAATTGGAAGATCTTGCCTTTCGTTATTTAGCCCCAGAACGTTATAAAGAAATTGCATCTTTATTGAATGAAAAGCGTTTGGAGCGTGAGCAATATATTCAGTTCGTGATTGATAAACTCAAAACTGAATTGGCGGCTTATGATATTCAGGCCGAAATCACAGGGCGTGTGAAGCACATTTATTCGATTTATCGAAAAATGAAAAGCAAAAATCTGAGCTTCGATCAGCTTTATGATATCCGTGCAGTGCGTGTATTGGTGAAAAGTGTCCCAGATTGTTATCACGCTTTGGGTATCGTACATCAGATATGGCGTCATATTCCCAACCAGTTTGATGACTATGTCACCAATCCGAAAGCCAATGGTTATCGCTCATTGCATACCGCGGTGATTGCTGAGAATAAGTCTTTAGAAGTACAAATCCGTACCTTTGAGATGCATAACGAAGCAGAGCTTGGGGTGTGCTCGCACTTTAACTATAAAGAAGGTGCCAAGAATACCGATCATTCCTTTAATGATCGTTTGCATTCATTACGTGCTGTGCTTGAGCATTATCAAGAGCGTACTGAAACCACCCCACATGGTGAAGATGACGAGTCGAATGGCATTGATCAAATTCAAGATTTTGAGAATTTTGAAAAGATCTATGTGTTTAGCCGTGATGGTGACATCAAAGAGTTACCACGTGGTTCAACTGTTCTAGACTTTGCGTACCATGTGCATACCGAAGTCGGCAATAAGTGCTATGCCGCCCGTGTGAACCAGCGTTATGTGCCTTTAACCTACACCTTAAAGACCGGTGAGCAGGTTGAGATTTTAACCAAGAAAGATCGTGAACCGAACCGTGATTGGTTGGTGAACTCGCTGGGTTATATCAAAACCGCACGTGCACGTGACAAGCTACGTCATTGGTTTAGACAACAAGATCGCAGTAAGAATGTTGAAGTTGGGCGTGAGTTACTCAATAAAGAGTTGGCCCGTTTAGCGATTCACCCGAAAAGTATTGATCTCAAAGATTATTCATCACATTTCAACCTGAAATCTGGTGATGATATTCTGGTGGCATTGGTTAGTGGTGATATCAGTTTGCATGCCTTGATGAATCAAGTGAATCGCCAGATGCACTTGGATCAAGACGAGCCAGAACTGGTGTTAAAACCTGCATTAAACCCACGTGCTAGTCATACATTATCGGCACATGGGATTCTAATTGATGGTTTGGATAATGTTGAATTGCATATTGCACAATGTTGTCAGCCGGTACATGGCGAGTCGATTGGCGGCTATATCACCTTGAATCGTGGGGTCAGTATTCACAAGATTGCGTGTCCAGACTACTTACGTATGACCACCCAAGAACCTGAACGTGCTGTTGAAGCCGATTGGGAAATGCAGCCGACCCGTGGTCAGAGCGTTCAGATCGTGGTGGAAGCTTATGATCGCCGTGGTTTACTGAAAGATCTGACACAAGTGATTTTCTCAGACCAAATCAATATTCGTCAGGTTAATACCATTTCTGAGGCGGATGGTATCGCCAATATGAAGTTGTTGATTGAAGTGAAAGGTTTGGCACAACTGTCACGTTTGTTGGCTCGTTTAGAGCAGCAACCAGGGATTATCAGTGCCAGACGTTTGGTTCAAGGAAGCTAGACAATAAAATAAAAAAGCTGCATTTCGATGCAGCTTTTTTATATCTAACGTTTCGCTAAAAAGATATTGGTGAGTCGGTTTAAAAACTGTGGGCTAATACTGGAGAGCTGATACATCAATTTGGTTTTTATCCCAACAGGTGTGTGGGTTGGGATTAGGGCATGGTCTTTTTGTTGTGCTAAATGCAATACCTGTTTCGCCACATCAGCAGGGGTTAAATCCACACCAATATTTTGAATACTGCCCGCATCCATGTCTTTCACCATATTGGTTTGTACAAATAGCGGCATAACGTCTAAGACGCGAATATTATACTTTTGCCATTCGACATCCAAGGCTTCCGTTAAACCGCGAACTGCAAATTTGCTGGCAGAGTAAGATGCTAAATCAGCTTGACCATAAATCGCGGATGCTGAAGAAAGGTTAATCACACGAGCATAGTGGGCTTGTTGCAGATGGGGCAAGGCTGCATGACAACCATTCAAAACGCCTTTAACGTTAATATCAATGGTGCGGTGATGTGATTGAATGGAGGTGTTTTCAAACGCACCTGAATAGAGAATTCCTGCATTATTGATCAAGATATTCAGTTCACCGGCCCAGCTTTTAAATTCTTGTAGTGCGATCTGCCATTGACGATGATTACTGACATCGAGATAACCTGCCTTGGCATTCTCTCCAAGTTGTTCAGCTAAGACTTGAGCTTGTTCTTCGTTGATATCATAGATGCCAACTTTGAAACCTTTTTTGTGAAATAAACGTGCGATTTCAGCACCAATTCCTTGTGCGGCCCCACTAATAAAAACACTATATGGCATGACTTTCCCTTGCTTTATATTGATAATTTTTGCGTGCGTGTATATTACGCATATGCAGCTTAGTGCTGCAACAATTTGCTTATTTGGGTTTGGAGATCATCATGGAAAAATTATTGGCAATCATGCAAGAGTTAAGACAAAAATGCCCGTGGGATCAACAACAAACCCCAGAAAGTTTGACACGATATGCCATTGAGGAGGCATATGAAGTTGAGGCTGCAATTCGCTCTGGTGAAGTGGATGAAATCCGCAATGAACTCGGTGATTTATTATTGCAAGTGGTGTTTCAATCTCAAATGTTTGATGAAAAAGGATTATTTAACTTTCAAGATGTGGTGGAAGCCATTAGTGAAAAATTAATTCGTCGCCATCCGCATGTATTTCAGGCTGAAAAATATCAAAATTTGGATTCCGAGCAGGTCGGTGAGTTGTGGAAACAAATCAAACAGCAAGAAAAACAAGGTAAAATACAGTCAAGGTTAGATGAGATTAAACATGCGCCAGCCTTGGTTCAGTCACATGAAATTCAGAGCAAAGCCGCTCAGTTAGGCTTTGATTTTGAAAGTGTGGATGATGCCTATGCCAAATTAGATGAAGAGTTAGAAGAGTTACAACAGGCGATAACAAGCCAAGATGTTGATCATATTCAAGAAGAGTTCGGTGATTGTTTATTTTCTTTAATCAATGTGGGGCGAAAGTTGGGGGTGTCGAGTGAGACCGCACTACTGGCAACAATCCATAAATTTAGAAGCCGTTTTGCTTTTATTGAACAACAAGCTCAACAACAACAGAAAGACTTGCAAGCAATGAGTTTGGCTGAAATGGACGAACTCTGGGAGCAAGCTAAACAACAATTAAAATCTCAGGAGAAAGACAATGAAGTTGCCGCATCTCCGCAGCAAACTTAATTTTTTTATAGGTTTTATTCTTTGCTTGGGAGGTGCTTCACACCTCCACGCACAGCAGTTTGACCAATCTTATCAGCAATGGAAAGCACAGCAGCAAGCGCGTGATCAGCAATTGGCGAAGCAGTCAGACAATAATTATTATTTATCTCGACCAACACAGCAGCACACTTCAAAGCAAATTCCATCATCTATAAATCTGCAGCGCGATAAAATCAGCTTGAACCAAGCAAGTTTGCAGCAATTACAGCTGTTAAATGGTGTTGGCGAGAAAAAGGCGCAAGCGATTATGGAGTATCGGCAAAAAAATGGTGGCTTTAAACAAGTTGATGAGTTAATGAATATCAAAGGGATTGGGCCAAAATTACTTGAAAAAAACAGAGCAAGGCTCATGTTATGAACTTAGAACTGTCGAAATCGGATTGATTAGGCAGACTGAACTGTTGAAACTTCCAACAGAATAAATTGCCCTTTGTGTGTGTTAGAGCTATGATTAGCGACAAATTGTTATTTACGTCCTGACGTAGGAGACAGTGTCTTTTGCAAACTTTGCGTGCGTCAAAATGTGGTTTGTCCACAACTCAACTCCCTTCCTCAATTCTAGATGTGATTGATAGCCTGACAAAAGCAGGCTACGAGGCATATATTGTGGGTGGTGGTGTTCGAGACATGATGTTAGGTCTTAATCCAAAGGATTTTGACGCGGTTACTAATGCTACACCAGCCCAAGTCAAAGAGGTTTTTGGTCGACGTTGCCGGATTATCGGACGACGTTTTGAGTTAGCACATGTCTATTCTGGTCGCGAACTGATTGAAGTTGCGACATTCCGTGCTCCGCCGAAAAAAGCAGTCACCAGTGCATCTGGGATGATTCTTCGTGATAATAACTGGGGAACGATTGAGCAAGACTTTGCTCGTCGAGACTTTTCGATCAATACCTTGTACTACCAGCCACGAAAAGGGGTTGTACTTGATTTCTGCCATGCAGTAGATGATATCAATACACGTACTTTACGTTTCCTTGGTGAACCTGCACAGCGTTTTGAAGAAGATCCTGTACGCATGCTGCGTGCTTTGCGCTTTGCCGCAAAATTGAATTTTAAAATTGATCAATCCATTCTTGATGTTTTTGATGCTGAGATGACGCAATTGTTGCGTGATGTCTCGCCACATCGTTTATATGATGAGTCTCAAAAACTATTCACTATGGGACATCTGACCCGTGTTCTACCGATGTTGATTGAGTTTGGTGTTTGGAAACAGCTTTTTGCTGAAATTCCACCGAATCTTACCGCTTTTATTGAGCGTGCAGCACGGAATACCGATCAGCGAATTCAAGTTGGTAAAACCATTAATCCAGCATTTTTCTATGCTGTATTGTTGTGGAAACCCTTTCTAGAGCGTTGTGATGCCTATCTAAGCAAAGGGGTTGTGCCTGCGGAAGCGCGTGCACAAGCTGGTTTGGATGTGTTGAAGCGTCAAGCGACGCGCACCATCATTCCGCGTTTTGCTGAAACCTTTATTCGTGAAGTTTGGGAAATGCAAACCCGTTTGCTCAATCCAAAACCACAACAAATCGAAGCACTGGCTGGACATGCGCGTTTCCGTGCAGGCTTTGACTTCCTGCTGTTGCGGGAAAAATCAGGTGATAGCAGTACTGAAGGTATGGGCGTTTGGTGGGAAGCCTACCAAGAAATGACCACAGACCAAAAAGAAGCTGTGATTCGTCAATACAACCGTCAACGTAGTAAGACACGTCGTAAAGCAGCTGAGGTGGATGAGCCGAAGACTACTGAAATTGAGCCTTTAGTCAATGTACCTGAGCCGAGAAGTCGTCGAGGCAAAAAAGAGCGTGTTAGAGCTGATGAATCGGCCAGTCGTTTTATTGAGAAAGCATCTTCGACTTCAGGTCAAATCAATGCCGATCACCCGATCCTCAAGCGTAAACGTGTACAACGTGATCTTAGCCAAGTGGTTTTTGGGCCAACGCAATGACCATTCGTACTTATATTGGTCTAGGCAGTAACTTAGGCGATTCGCAGCAGATTTTGAGTGAAGCTGTTGCGAAGCTCGCGACCTTGGGAGCTGTACAGGTATCGCGACTGTATCAAAGTCCGCCGATGGGACCACAAGATCAACCCAACTATTTAAATGCCGTTGTTCAACTGGATACCACGCTAGCACCACTTGCTTTACTTGATCAATTACAACAATTTGAGCAAGAGTCGGGACGTGTCCGGTTACGACGTTGGGGAGAGCGGACCCTTGATCTGGATTTATTAATCTACGGTCAAGCGCAGATCCAAAATGAACGTTTGACCGTGCCGCACATGGGGCTCTTGCAACGTGATTTTGTGATTATTCCCTTATTAGATTTAGATGCTCATTTACAATTAAATGGACATTCATTAAAAGATTTAGAACTGGTGCAGCAAGCAAACTTGACTGTAATAGCAGACCAGTCTTGGGCAACTGCTTAAGACTGTTTCGTTCTGGAAACGCCTGTAGAGGACATCATCATGATTAGTCTAAGTGACTTAAGAAAGTTTAAAGCCGAAGGACGCAAGTTCTCATGTCTTACTTGCTATGATGCAAGTATGGCTAAAGCTATGGAATTGGCTGAAATTGATACGATTTTAATCGGTGACTCTCTAGGAATGGCGATTCAAGGCAGAGACTCTACACTTCCTGTCACTGTCGAAGATATGGCTTACCATACCGCAGCTGTACGTCGTGGTAATGCGCATGCCTTAATCATGACTGATCTACCATTTATGAGCTATGCAACGCTTGAAGATGGCTTGAAAAATGCCAAGACTGTAATGCAAGTCGGTGCACAAATGGTCAAGATTGAAGGTGGGGCTTGGCTTAGCGAGTTGGTGACGGTATTAACCCGTAATGGTATCCCTGTCTGTGTCCATTTAGGTTTAACACCACAATCTGTACATGTGTTTGGTGGCTATAAACTACAAGCAAGAACACGCGAAGCAGCAGATCAATTGATCGCAGATTGCCAAGCAGTAGTTGATGCAGGCGCTGCGGTTTTATTACTTGAGTGTGTGCCAGCTCAATTGGGCAAAGAAATTGCTGAATTATTCCCGAATACGCCTGTGATCGGAATTGGCGCGGGCAATGAAACTGATGGTCAGGTTTTGGTGGTACAAGATATGCTCGGTTTGACCTTTGGTCGCGTAGCACGTTTTGTGCGCAACTTTATGAAAGAACAAGCGGGTGAAACCGCGATTGTTGATGCGTTTAAATCGTACCATGCCGCAGTGCAAGACCAGTCGTTTCCAGCCAAGGAACATACTTTCCAAGTTGAGCTTTAATTCATGAAAACTGAAACAACAATACAAGGCTTAACTGCATCACTTGCGCCTGCGCGCAGTTCAAAAAAATTGATTGGTTTTGTGCCAACCATGGGGAACTTGCACGAAGGTCATTTGACCTTGGTGCGTGAAGCAAAAAAACTGTGTGATGTGGTGGTGGTGAGTATTTTCGTCAATCCAATTCAATTTGGTGCAGGCGAGGATTTTGATAGCTATCCACGTACTTTAGAGCAAGATAGCCGTTTATTGGCAGATGTTGGTTGCGATATTATTTTTGCCCCAACGGTTGAGCAAATGTATGGCACTCAACCACGTTTGACCAATATTAGTGTGGGTCAAATTACCGATGACCTGTGTGGGAAATCACGTCCAGGTCACTTTGACGGCGTTGCAGTTGTGGTCACCAAACTGTTCAATATCGTCCAACCTGATTTTGCTTTCTTTGGTCAAAAGGACTATCAGCAATTGGCGGTGATTCGCCAGTTGGTACAAGACCTGAATATGCCATTAGAAGTCATTGGTGTGCCGATTGTCCGTGCTGAAGATGGTCTTGCTTTAAGCTCGCGTAATGGGTATTTGACTGAACAGCAACGTGTTGTTGCACCGACGATTTACCAACTGCTCAAACAAGCTGAACAGCAATTGCATGAAGGACAAGCTTTGTCACAAGTGTTAGAAAATATCTCTGCTCAATTGACACAAGTGGGTTTTGTTGTGGATTATGTGGAAGCTCGACAAACCAACTTGCAACCGATTCAACAATTTGACCAAAACTTGGTGTTATTTATTGCAGCCAAGCTTGGTTCAACACGGTTGATTGATAACCTACAAATCGACTTTAAAACATAAAAAATGAAGGGCAAAACGCCATGAAGCGTATTCTTATCGTTACAGGTCAATCCGGTTCAGGAAAATCATCTGCACTGCAAGTGCTTGAAGACTTGGGCTATTATTGTATAGATAATTTACCTTTGGCGTTATTGCCTGAAATTGTGGCAAAACTTGATCATGAAAATAATCTGGAGCAACTCGCATTAGGCGTCGATATCCGAAGTACCCGTGCGGATATGCAAGAGTTTGATCATGTGTTTCAGCAGTTACAACGGCACGGCACGGTTGATATTATTTATCTAACCACACAGGATCAGGACTTGATTGCGCGCTTTAGTGCATCACGTCGACCACATCCTCTGGCCAGTCGCTTTAATAGTCTGTTGCAATGTATTCAGGAAGAGAAGCAATTGCTCATTCCGATACAATTCCGTTCCACGGTGCATATTGATACAACGGATAAAAGTGTTCATGATTTAAAACATATTTTATTGTCTAAGCTTGGGCAGTCAGATAATTTAATCGTCATTTTACAGTCCTTTGGTTATAAGCATGGTATTCCGTTAGACGCAGATTATGTTTTTGACGTACGACATTTACCAAATCCGCATTGGGATTTAGAATTACGCCGTTTTTCAGGTTTAGATGAGCCTGTACGCCGCTTTTTAGAAGGTAGTCAACAAACCAATGAGATGTTTGAAGATATTTATACTTTTCTAGACAAGTGGTTGCCTGCTTTTGCAGAAGGGCATCGCCATTACATGACCATTTCTGTGGGATGTACAGGCGGGCAACATCGTTCGGTTTATATCGTAGATAGACTCAAACAAGCCCTTGAGGCAAAATGGGCTGTCCAAATCTTACATAGAGAAATGAAGCACTGGTCATGATAGACACAACAATTGATGTAATTAATAAACTCGGCTTACATGCTCGCGCATCTGGTAAACTAATTGAAGTGACGACCAAGTTTCGTTCTTCTATCCAAATTGGTAAAGGCGATAAATTAGTTGATGCAAAAAATATTATGTCATTGTTGATGTTAGGTGCGGGTAAAGGCACTACATTAAGATTGGTGATTGAAGGTGCTGATGAAGATAAGGCACTGGAAGAAATTCAAACGCTGTTCGCAGCAAAATTTTACGAGGCAGAGTAATAGTGGCACGTGGTACCCAACGTTATACCGATGAAGATTTTGAGTCATTAGAAGGACGTGCGAGTAGAACTGAGCAAAAAAAAGCTGTGCAGCGAATGGCAGCTTTGGGTGAGCAATTGGCTCAACTGAATAAAAAACAGATTCAGAAACTTCCAGTTGATGAGCGTCTCATTGATGCTTTACTTGAAATACAAAATATTAGTGCGCATGAAGCACGCCGTCGTCAATTTTTACGTATCGGTAAATTATTGCGAAATGAAGATGAAACCATCATTTTATCTTATTTAACACCGCAGCAAGGTGCTAAAAAACAAATGCAATTAATGCGTTGGGTTGACCGTATGATTGACCAAGGTGATCCAGTGATCAATGAGTTTAGTAAGGTGTTTAATGCATCTGAACGCCATACCTTGCGTCAGCATGTCTTGCGCATTCACCGTGATATGAAGCAGCAAGTGAGTGAAGAAGACCTTGCAGCATCTAAGCTTAAATTTGTGAATTACGTACAACAAGTTGCTTTGTTATCTGAACAAGGTTAAAACTAAAAAAGAAGTTTCCAAGGAAACTTCTTTTTTGATTATGAGTTTACTGAGCTATCTGCCGCCCGTTCCTTTGCCCATTCTCTTAAAATAAATTTCTGTAATTTCCCTGTCGAAGTTTTGGGGATCTCAGTAATCACCACATCTTTTGGGACTTTAAATCGAGCGAGTTCTTTTTGACAATGGGCAATGATTTCCTCAGCCGATGCGGATGCTCCTTGTTTGAGTTCAATAAAAGCACACGGCACTTCTTGCCAGCGTTGATCAGGTTTGGCTACCACTGCGGCAGTGAGCACAGCAGGGTGGCGATAAAGCACATCTTCAACTTCGAGCGAGGAAATATTTTCTCCACCTGAAATAATAATATCTTTCGAGCGGTCCGTAATTTTGGCATAACCATCAGGATGACTCACAGCTAAATCACCTGTGTGAAACCAGCCACCTTTAAATGCTTCTTCTGTGGCTTGGGCATTTTTCAAATAACCTTTCATCACGATATTGCCACGGAACATGATTTCACCCATGGTTTTTCCATCATTGGGTACCGGTTGCATGGTGTCTGGATCAAGCACACGCATGCTGTCTTGCAAAGGATAAGGCACGCCTTGACGAGAGTGGAGTTGTGCTTGCTCCTGAATGGATAAATCGCTCCAGCCAGCCTGTGAAGCACATAAGGCAGAAGGACCGTAGGTTTCAGTCAAACCATAAACATGATTGACGTTAATACCGATATTGCGCATCCCCTCAATGATTGCTACAGGTGGTGCAGCACCTGCCACCATAACTTCAACATCATGCTCAAAAGCCGTTTTCTGTTCGCTTGGCGTGTTGATGAGCATGGACAATACAATTGGTGCGCCACAGAAATAATCTACTTTGTATGCTGCAATGTATTTGAAAATTAATGCCGGATCGACACGACGCAGACAAATATTAGTACCGCCACTGGCTGCAATTGACCAAGCAAAGCACCAGCCATTGCAATGAAACAGAGGTAAGGTCCAAAGGTATACAGCACGAGGTTTCATACCACAGGCCAAAATATTACTTGCGGCATTCAGATAAGCACCACGATGATGATAGACCACACCTTTAGGATTGCCTGTGGTACCTGAGGTATAACTCAGACTAATTGCATCCCATTCATCTTGAGGCAGTAACCATTCAAAGGCAGGATCACCTTGTGCTATCCATGCTTCATATTCAAATTGACCAATTGCAATTTGTTCACCATCAAACTCAGTATCAAAGACATCAATCACAATAATGTCCTGTGGAACAAGCTTGAGTGCTTCTTCTGCAACCTGACGAAATTCAGGATCGACCAATAGCACTTTAGCTTCAGCATGTTCCAGCATAAATGCAATGGTCTTGGCATCGAGACGGGTATTCAAGGTATTCAGAACTGCGCCAGCCATCGGCACTGCAAAATGTGCTTCAATCATGGCAGGGATATTAGGCAATAGCACTGAAACTGTATCGTTCTTTTGGATACCTAAATGACGGAGCTGATGCGCAAACTGACGGCAGCGCTGATAAGTCTGTTGCCATGTGATTTGGCGTTGGCCATGGATAATTGCAGCTTGATTGGGATAAATATAAGCAGCCCGTTCCAAGTAGCGTAAGGGTGATAAAGCAACAAAATTTGCTGGATTTCTGGGTAGTTCGTCATATGCACTTACCATGTGTCTTGCTCCATTTCCGTTTTTTTCATTTATTGGTATTAACCTAGACTGTCATCGAGTCTAAATCATTTAGGCTTTAGTCGGAGATGAATCTGAACTGATCTCGGGTTTTTCTGGTTCAGAGGTTTCATCCATAGCTAAACCCGTGTAAAATCTTCGATACTTTTTTATCCGCCGTTTTTTATTTTTTGAGGCTTGCCTCAATACATAATCTCGCGGTGATATGCTCCTTCGTATAGGGCATCACTCCTTAAGGATTTTATTATGCCAATCATTACTTTACCAAATGGTGATCAGAAACAGTTTGATCATCCGATTTCTGTGATGGAACTTGCTCAGAGCATTGGTCCAGGTCTTGCAAAGAATACTGTTGCTGGCCGTATCAATGATCGCTTGGTGGATGCTTGTGATTTAATCACAGAAGATGCGACAGTTCAGATTATTACCCCTAAAGATGAAGAAGGTTTAGAAATCATTCGTCACTCATGTGCGCACTTGGTCGGACATGCTGTTAAGCAATTGTTCCCAGAAGCGAAAATGGTGATCGGTCCTGTGATCGAAGAAGGTTTCTACTACGACATCTGGATGCCACGTCCATTTACTTTGGATGATATGGCTGCAGTTGAAGAGCGCATGAAAAAGCTCATCGACCAAGATTATGACGTCATCAAAAAGATGACACCACGTGAAGATGTGATCGCTGAATTCACAGCACGCGGTGAAGAATACAAGTTACGCTTGATTGCAGACATGCCAAATGAAACTCAAATGGGCTTGTACTACCATCAAGACTATTTAGATATGTGCCGTGGTCCACACGTACCTAACACTAAATTCTTAAAATCATTCAAACTCACTAAAATCTCTGGTGCTTACTGGCGTGGTGATGCGAAGAATGAACAGCTACAACGTATTTATGGTACTGCTTGGGCTGATAAAAAACAGTTAGCTGCTTATATCAAACGTATTGAAGAAGCTGAAAAGCGTGACCATCGTAAAATTGGTAAGGCATTAGACTTGTTCCATATGCAAGAAGAAGCACCGGGTATGGTGTTCTGGCATCCGAACGGTTGGACGATTTACCAAGTGCTTGAACAATACATGCGTAAAGTTCAGCAAGACAATGGTTACCAAGAAATTAAGACACCGCAAATCGTAGACTTTACGCTTTGGGAAAAGTCTGGGCATGCGGCAAACTATGCTGAAAATATGTTTACGACTCACTCTGAAAGTCGTAACTATGCAGTCAAGCCAATGAACTGCCCATGTCACGTACAGGTCTTTAACCAAGGTTTGAAATCTTACCGTGATTTACCAATTCGCCTAGCTGAATTTGGTTCTTGTCATCGTAATGAGCCATCAGGTTCTTTGCACGGCATTATGCGTGTTCGTGGTTTTACTCAAGACGATGCCCATATCTTCTGTACCAAAGAACAGATTGGTAAAGAAGTTGCAGACTTTATTAAGCTGACTTTGGATGTGTATAAAGACTTCGGTTTTGAAGAAGTGCAAATGAAATTGTCTACACGTCCAGAAAAGCGTGTGGGTGATGATGCACTTTGGGACTTGGCTGAAAAATCTTTAGCAGATGCTTTAGATGATGCTGGCTTGGCTTGGGACTTACAACCAGGTGAAGGCGCATTCTACGGTCCGAAAATTGAATTCTCATTGAAAGACTGCTTAGGCCGTATCTGGCAATGCGGTACAATCCAGTGTGACTTCAACTTACCAATCCGTTTAGATGCATCTTATGTCACTGAAGACAATGATCGTGATCAACCAGTCATGCTTCATCGTGCAATTCTTGGCAGTTTCGAGCGTTTTATTGGTATACTAATTGAACACTATGCGGGCTTCATGCCACCATGGCTTACACCAATCCAAGCTTGTGTCATGAATATTACGGATTCACAAGCGGAAGCAAGTGAGCAAGTGGTCGCAAAACTCAAAGAAAATGGTCTTCGTGCTATTTCTGACTTGAGAAATGAAAAGATCGGATTTAAGATTCGTGAGCGTACCCTAGAGCGTATTCCTTACCTTCTTGTTCTCGGTGATCGAGAAGTTGAAGAAGGTACAGTCAATGTGCGTACTCGCTCAGGAAAAAATTTAGGTACTATGTCAGTAGATGCATTTATTGACTTAGTGAAATCTGCCGTTGCCGAACGTGGCCGGTATATCGTGGAGTAATAAAGATTAAACAGCCTGACCGTAACCAACAACAAGGTGCTAAAAGTAACCGTCCTGCAATTAACGATGAGATCCGTGCGAAAGAAGTACGCCTCGTCGCTGCAGATGGAGAACAAAAAGGTGTTGTTTCATTAAATGAAGCATTGCGTGCTGCAGAAGAAGCTAATCTTGACCTTGTTGAGATTGTGGCGAATGCAGAACCACCTGTTTGTAAAATCATGGACTACAACAAGCACTTATTTGACTTAAAGCAAAAGCAAAAAGATGCGAAGAAAAAACAGCATCAAGTGCAAGTGAAAGAAATCAAATTACGTCCTGCAACGGATGTAGGTGATTACCAAATTAAATTGCGTGCAATTTTACGTTTCCTTGAAGAAGGGAATAAGGTAAAAATCACTTTGCGATTCCGTGGTCGTGAGATGGCACATCAACAGCTTGGTTTGGCTCAATTGCAAAAAATTGAAGCAGACGTTGCTGAATTTGGCGTGATTGAACAAGCGCCGAAGATGGAAGGTCGTCAAATGGGCATGTTAATTGGTCCGAAAAAGAAAAAGTAATTTTTCTTATAAAAAAAGCACCGCTCTCAGCGGTGCTTTTTTATGCCTAAAAATGTATAACCTAATTCGAGATAAATCTGTTAAAAAAATTCTCAGCATCATTGGAACAGATGAAAACAAGCTATGATAGGGTTTGTTGATAATTACACTATTTAAAAATAGGAATAAGATATGTCTACAATTACTGGTACTCAACAACTCTCTGAAATTAATCAAAAAGTGGTGCAAGAAGGCGAAGTTCTGCCTCAAGTTAAACTCAAAGATGGTAGTCGAGTACAAACCGGTACCGTCGCGACCATGCTGCACAATATTAATTTATATAATGCAGGCGTTCGAGGTACGGTTGAAGATGAACTGATTTTAGCGGTGCCCACCTTATTTAAAGTCGGGATGTTTGATTTGTTCTCTGTGGAAGAGTGGATCAATGGCAGTAATGCTGGTCGTAAATTCGTTGGAGAGAAAGCCAAAGAATTCTTGGATAATCAAGCTTAAATCTTTGCAACATTGTCTTTGAAAACACCGCTTTATTGTTTCTTTTCGTGCTTGTCTACTGATCAATAAGTAGGAAGTGTGCTATAACGCAACAACAGTCAAGATAACGATGAATAGGACAATATAAAATGATTGACTTATATTATTGGGGTACACCCAATGGCCATAAAATAACAATCGCCTTAGAAGAAATGGGGCTCGAATATCAGATTTTTCCAATCAATATTTTGGAAAATGATCAGTTCCAGCCTGATTTTTTAAAAATCTCTCCCAATAATAAAATTCCAGCAATTGTCGATCAAAATGGTCCAAGAGGTGAACCGATTTCAGTATTTGAGTCGGGTGCGATCCTACAATATTTAGGTCGAAAAACAGGTTTGTTCTATCCGACCGATGAGCAAGAGCGAGTCGAGGTTGAACAATGGTTGATGTGGCAAATGGGGGGATTTGGTCCAATGCTTGGGCAAAATCACCACTTCAATAAGTTTGCCTCTGAACGTATTCCTTATGCGATTGATCGTTATGTCAATGAAACCAAGCGTTTGTATAGTGTCTTAAACAAACAGTTGATTGGTCAAAAGTTTGTAGCAGGCGAATACTCGATTGCGGATATGGCGATCTTACCTTGGGCATTGCGTTACGAATGGCAGGGCATTCAACTTGAAGACTATCCGTATGTGCAAGATTATATTGAACGCTTAACAGCTCGCCCTGCAATACAAAAAGCCTTGTCGATCAAAGTTGGATGAATCAAGGTATTGGACGACACTGCTACTTAAAGCATTGGGCGATTGCGATGGGATTGTTGTTGCTTACGGCAATTTCATGCAGCCTCATGCAGTATTTTCTTGGAATTGATATTTTCTGGTTTATTGTTCTAGCCTTTATAGGAAGTCTCAGTTTAATTTTTTCATCTTTATTTGCGTGGTTGCAGCTTGAAACTGGAAACTCGTATTTTAGTTCAGGGGTGTTTGTTGGATTTTTAAGTGTATATCTATTGTTATACATTTATCTTGACCTTACTGTGTCTATTGACTGGGCAGCAGTCTCTGCAGGTGAAATGCAGCTGACGTGGTACCAAAAAATGGTTAAGTCTGATCTTACATTTTGGATCGCATTCCTTTTTCCATTCGTTTTTTCAGTTATGTATTTTTCTATTCGGTCTAAAAAAGCGAAAACCAAAAATTAATCTTTGCAAACGCTATGATTTCGGGCATGTAAGCCTGACTATTTTATAATTGTGTAATTTTTCATCTAGTCTATGCATGTTCAGGCTACGATGCTTTAAGTTCAAAAAAGATAAAGCATCATGCAAGCAAAAAAATCAGCCCTTTATTTAAAAAAGCTTGGTTTTGAAGGAGATTTCTCTCCAACTTTGGCCAATCTAAAAAGCCTATTAAGTCTTCATGTACAAGCTATTCCTTTTGGTAATTTATCCTCTTTTTTAGGAGAGGAGGTTTCATTAGCGTCAGACCCACTTGCGCAAAAATTATTAATTGAAAATCGTGAAGGCTATTGTTTAGAACACAGTACCCTAACCAGAATTGTTTTAACTGAACTGGGTTATAAGGCATATAACGTACTCGGTCGAGTCTATTATCAAAGTTCGCCTGTCAGTACTCCGGTGAGAACTCATTTGGTCACACTGGTATGTATTGATCAGCAATTGTTTCTGTATGATCCCGGATTTGGGGGATGACCCCGACCACGGTTTTATCACTTGAGCATATAGGTGAAACACAGCAGACACCGTTAGAGCCTTTTAGATTTGTTGAAGCTGCCCAGAGCGGTTTAGATGTGACAGTGCTGACGGAAATGACTTATATGTTGCAAGTCTGTATTCATAATCAATGGATCAATGTCTATTCGATTAACCCCAACCAACAAATTGCAGATGCAGATGCTGTAGTTGCAAACTGGTACATTTCGACTTCGCCTGAATCCTTATTTACCCAGTATTTAATGTTATCTACTGCCAATGCAGAAATGCGAATAACCTTAAAAGATCGTGTTTTAAGAACACATGGCAAAGAAAGCTCTGACAAGAAAGAGTTAAACACCTTGGATGAATTTGAGGGTGTGATTAAAGCAGTCTTTCGGATTGATATTTCGCAGGAGATGCTTGAAGCGACTTGGGCAAAATTAACCTTGAATCCATAGCGTTCACGTTATATGGTCTGCTCTTGATGATGTGTGGCTGCCTGTTTGAGAGAACCTTGTTTTGATGTCTTATTTGTTATTGTTTCTCTCAGCCTTTGGTGCTGCCACCTTATTGCCTTTACAGTCTGAAGCGGTATTAATGACCTTGCTGATACAAGGTTTATCCAATCCTTTTTATCTCATCTTGGTTGCGACCATTGGCAATGTCTTGGGTTCCTGTGTGAATTGGTGGCTTGGATTAAAAATTGAGCATTTTAAAGATAAGAAATGGTTTCCTGTTTCAGAACAACGGTTGTTACAAGCACAGCAGATTTATCATAAATATGGCTTTTATTCCTTACTACTAAGTTGGACTCCTGTGATTGGTGATCCCATTACCTTGATTGCTGGGTTGATGAAAGAGAACTTTTGGCGATTTTTATTGATTGTCACCATCGCCAAAGGTGGGCGTTATTTAACGTTATATGCTTTATATATCGGGCTCTTTTAATGAGGACGGGAAAGATGGGCTCTTTCCCTTTTATTTAGTGATCCGAACCTTTCGTAATATCGACTTTGAATAAGTCATTGGTTTTAAACCAGCAGTAACTTACTACAGCAAGGGTCATACAACCCCCAAGAATAGTTGCCGTGATTGTGCCGAGGTATTTGGCTGCGAGACCTGATTCAAAAGCCCCCAGTTCATTACTTGAAGAAACAAACATCCCATTCACTGCCGCGACACGACCGCGCATATTTTCAGGTGGGAAAATTTGCAAGATGGTTTGACGAACCACGACTGAAACACTGTCACAAGCACCGGTCATGGCTAAGGCAAATAATGAAAGCCACATATGATTTGAGAAGGCGAACAGAATGGTAAAAATACCAAAACCTGCTACCGCTAATAACATATTTCGCCATGCATGTTGCATCGGAGGAAATTTGGTGAGTGCAATCATGGTGATGAGAGCACCAATAGATGGAGCGGCACGTAAATAGCCAAGACCTTCAGGGCCGACTTTTAGGATTTCCTCAGCGAAAATTGGCAATAACGCAATCACACCACCAAATAGAACCGATACTAGATCAAGTGAGATTGCCCATAAAACGATTTTAGTTTTCCAGATAAAGCGGAAACCATCAGTCAGGCTTTGTAGTACATTCTCCGTTTCCATTTTAGGGAAAGTACGATTTTGTAAACGCGTAATTAAGATGAAGCAGGTGGCCAATAAAGCCGTAACAGCAAATAAGCTGGTTTCACGTCCCAGAAATGCCAGCATAAAACCACCGAGCATAGGACCGATGATCACACCACTTTGCCATCCAATTGTAGTCCATGTTGCACCATTGGCATACAGTTCACGCGGAATTAGAAAAGGTTTAAGTGAGGTTGCCGATGGATTATAAAAACCTCGAATGGTCCCTAAAGCAAAAATCACGGCATAGATACCCCAAGACAGCGTGCTGATACCAATTTTTTCTAAGCCGTGTAAATGAAACAGTGTCCAGAGAATTAAAGGTAATGGAATCGAAAAGAATAAGCAGATTTTCATAATGGTCTGTTTATTCAATTTGTCGGCGAAATAACCGCCCCATAAAGACAGCGTGATAAATGGAATCGCTTCTGCCAGACCAATGAAACCCAAGGTGAGTGGATCACGGGTGATTTGATAAAGTGAATAGGCGACGATAATTTCCTGAATCAAAATTGCCAGTGTTAAGCAGAATTGATTAACGGTCACAATAGAGAAATCTCGGTACCGTAATGCAGCGAAAGCATCATTTTGTATAGTCATATTCTTTTGAATTTAAGAGCTTGTATTTATTATAGGTGTTAATTTTATGGATGTTTCTCGTAATTTGAGAATTGGTTATAGAAAATAACGTTTATAGAAAAGAGACGATTTACTATCAAAAAATGAGCATTTTACTTTCGTTTTAGCTTGCTATGCTTTAGAATACTGGCTCCCTTACCTGCAGGTCGTTTTTGCAATGGTGCAAACGTTCCGAACAGGTGTTCAAAAGAGGTTGTTATGCCTAAGATGAAAACTCGCCGTGGTGCAGCTAAACGCTTCAAAGCGACTGCAAACGGCTTTAAGCGTAAACAAGCGTTCAAACGCCACATTTTGACCAAAAAATCTGCTAAGCGTATCCGTCAATTGCGCGGCTGTGTAATGGTTCACGTAAGTGACGTTGCATCAGTTCGTGCTATGTGCCCATACATCTAAGG
>NZ_DBBF01000043.1:0-1834 GCF_002292065.1 Acinetobacter sp. UBA991
TTTTGACCTTTGACACCACGGCCACCAGTCTTACCAACGCCAGAACCGATACCACGGCCTAAACGACGGTTATCACGCTTAGCACCTTCTGCAGGTGCAAGTTCATTTAAACGCAGAGTCATGGCTTATTCCTCTACACTAACCATATAGTAAACTTTGTTGACCATACCACGGTTAGAAGGCGTATCTTGCACTTCTACAGTATGACCAATACGACGCAGACCTAAACCTTTAAGGCAAAGTTTATGATTTTTTAAACGATGCGAAGAAGATTTAGTCTGGGTAACTTTAATCGTTTTCATGATTGATTACCCTTGAATTTGTTCTACTGAAAGACCACGTTTCGCAGCGACTTTCTCAGGAGAAGTCATATCACGCAAACCTTTGAAAGTTGCGTTTACTACGTTAGCAGCATTTGTAGAACCATAACATTTAGCAAGTACGTTATGTACACCTGCAGCTTCAAGAACAGCACGCATAGCGCCACCAGCAATTACGCCAGTACCTTCTGAAGCAGGTTGCATGTATACACGGCTTGCGCCATGACGAGCATTCACAGGGTGTTGTAAAGTAGTGCCCGCAAGGTCTACAGTAATCATGTTACGACGAGCAGCTTCAAGTGCTTTAGAAATAGCAGCTGGAACTTCACGTGCTTTACCACGACCAAAACCTACACGACCATTACCATCGCCCACAACAGTTAATGCTGTGAAAGAGAAGATACGACCACCTTTAACAACCTTGGCTACACGATCAACGGCAACCAGCTTTTCAACGAGACCTTCGTTTTGTTCAACTTTCGCCATGATTAGAACTCCAAGCCGCCTTCACGAGCAGCATCAGCCAAGGCTTTGATACGACCATGATATTTAAAACCAGAACGGTCAAATGCAACTTTGGTAACACCAGCTGCTTTAGCACGTTCTGCGATCAAAGCACCAACTTTCGTAGCTGCATCTACATTACCTGTAGTACCGCTACGTAAAGATGCATCTAAAGTTGAAGCTTGCGCTAAAACTTTTCCACCATCTGCTGAAATAACTTGCGCATAGATGTGACGCGGCGTGCGGTTTACACACAAACGAGTCGCACCCAATGCACGAATGTGCAAGCGTGTGCTTTTCGCACGACGCAAACGGGTTTGTTTCTTTTCGTTCATAAGAACCTCGCGCCTTATTTCTTCTTAGCTTCTTTACGAAGAATAACTTCATCCGAATAACGAACACCTTTACCTTTATATGGTTCAGGAGAACGGTATGCACGGATTTCCGCTGCCACTTGACCTAACAACTGCTTGTTTGCTGACTTCAAAATGATTTCAGTCGCAGTTGGAGTTTCCGCTGTTACACCTTCAGGTAAAGCGTAGTCAATCGGGTGTGAGTAACCAAGGTTAAGGTTTACAGAAGTACCCTTAACCGCAGCTTTATAACCAACACCAACAAGCTGTAACTTACGTTCGAAGCCTTCGCTAACACCTTTTACAAGGTTGTTCAATACAGCGCGAGCAGTACCAGCCTGCATCCAAGCGTCTTTCGACTCTTTAGCTGGAGCAAGTTGAAGTTTACCTTCTTCCTGTTTTAGCTCGACCAGCGCATGCAGGTTGAAAGACAATGTACCTTTGCTGCCTTTCACTTCGACCTGCCGGCCGTTCTGAGTAACTGTTACACCATTAGGTACAGTTACTGGGGCTTTAGCCACACGAGACATGAGGAATCACCTATTAAGAAACAAAAGCAATAACTTCACCACCAACGCCCGCAGCACGTGCAGCGCGATCAGTCATGATGCCTTTGCTTGTAGAAACAATTGCAATACCTAAACCTTGCTTAACGCT
>NZ_DBBF01000043.1:2056-21760 GCF_002292065.1 Acinetobacter sp. UBA991
GCAACTTTCAACTTAGAAGAAGGCATAGAAACAGTTTGTTTCTTAGCCATTTGTGCGTTACGAACACGTGTTAGCATGTCGGCAACGGTATCTTGCATACTCATTTAGTCGCTCCTTACCAGCTTGCCTTAACAACGCCTGGTACATCACCCTGCATTACTGTGTCACGTAATTTGTTACGGCTTAAACCGAACTTACGGAAGTAACCATGAGGACGACCAGTTAAACCACAACGGTTACGAAGACGTACTGGAGATGCGTTACGTGGCAATGCCTGTAACTTTAATGTCGCTTCGAAACGTTCTTCGTCACTTGCATTTACATTAGCAATCGTTGCTTTTAATTCAGCACGTTTTGCAGCGTATTTAGCAACTGTCTTTTCGCGTTTCAATTCGCGATTAATCATACCTTTCTTAGCCATATCGACCTCTTATTTGAACGGGAAGCCGAATGCACGCATAAGCGCACGGCCTTCGTCATCGCTACGAGCAGTTGTCGTAATAGTGATGTCTAAACCACGGATACGATCAATCTTGTCAAAATCGATTTCAGGGAAAACGATTTGCTCTTTTAAACCCATAGAGTAGTTACCACGACCATCAAATGATTTCGAAGAGAAACCACGGAAGTCACGGATACGAGGGATTGCGATCGAGATCAAACGATCCAAGAATTCGTACATTTGGTCGCCGCGTAAAGTAACTTTACAACCGATCGGCCAACCATCACGGATTTTGAAACCAGCGATTGATTTACGAGCAAGTGTCACAACTGGTTTTTGACCAGCAATGAGTTGCATATCAGCAACAGCGCCATCTAATAATTTCTTATCAGTTGCAGCTGCGCCTACACCCATGTTAAGGGTGATTTTTGTGATGCGAGGAATATCCATCACATTCTTAACGCTAAGTTCTTCTTGTAACTTTGCTTTAAGTTCGTCGTTGTAACGTGCTTTAAGTCTGGCCATTGCCTTTTCAACCTATTACTTCGCTACCGCCACTGATTCACCATTTGATTTATAAACACGAGTTTTCGCGCCATCAATCACTTGGTAACCAATACGGTCAGCCTTTTGGGTTGTAGCATTAAAAATTGCCACGTTTGAAATATGAAGCGTAGCCTCTTGAGTAACGATGCCGCCTTCAGCGCCAGTTACACGGTTTGGCTTTTGATGCTTCTTCACTAAGTTAAGGCCTTCGACCTTAACTCGATCTTCAGAAACTGACAAAACGATACCTTGTTTGCCTTTTTCTTTACCTGCGATCACAATTACTTGATCGCCTTTTTTAATCTTAGCCATGATTGCCTCTTATAGAACTTCAGGAGCCAATGAAATGATTTTCATGAACTGTTCAGTACGAAGTTCACGAGTCACTGGTCCGAAGATACGAGTAGCAATCGGAGCTTTGTTGTTGTTCAAAATAACTGCAGCATTATCATCAAAACGGATCACAGAACCATCTGGACGACGAATGCCGAATTTAGTACGAACTACAACCGCATTCATCACGTCACCTTTTTTAACACGTGCGCGTGGGATTGCTTCTTTTACAGTAACTTTAATAATGTCGCCAACAGAAGCATAACGACGATGTGAACCACCAAGTACTTTAATACATTGTACGCGGCGAGCACCACTGTTGTCTGCTACGTCGAGCATACTTTCGGTTTGAATCATTGCCCTACTCCAAAACCGAGCATCACCGGTCACAATTTCGAAAGGCTCAAAGAGTACTCGAAATTGACCGATGATGCAACAAGAACGTCGAATTACTCAGCAGCTGCTTCAACTACTTCCACTAAAGTCCAAGCTTTAGTTTTAGAAATTGGGCGGCTTTCTTTAATGGTTACAACATCACCAATTTTAGCAACGTTGTTCTCATCATGAGCGTGTAACTTAGTTGAACGGCGAATTGACTTGCCATACAACGGGTGTTGAACGCGGCGTTCAATAAGAACAACAATAGATTTATCCATTTTGTCACTTACGACTTTGCCGGTTAACGTGCGGACTGTTTTTTCACTCATTGTCCGTTCCCCTGTTTTTCGGTAAGGAGTGTCTTAATACGAGCAATTGTCTTACGAGCAACTTGCACTTCGTGCGATTTACCCAACTGACCAGTTGCTTTCGCCATACGAAGACGGAATTGGTTAAGCTGCTGCTCATCAAGCAAAGCTTTCAACTCTTCTACCGATTTTTCACGTAGATCTTTAGTTTTCATTACATTACCGTCCGAGTCACGATAGTGGTTTTAAACGGAAGTTTAGCAGCAGCTAAAGCAAATGCTTCACGCGCTAATTCTTCGTTCACACCTTCAATTTCGTACAGGATCTTACCTGGTTGGATCTGGCAAACCCAGTATTCCACGCTACCCTTACCTTTACCCATACGCACTTCAAGAGGCTTTTGAGTAATTGGTTTATCCGGGAATACGCGAATAAAGATTTTACCACCACGCTTAATACGGCGGCTAATAGTACGACGTGCAGCTTCAATCTGACGCGCAGTCATACGACCACGTTCAGTTGCTTTAATTGCAATCGAACCAAATGATACTGTACTACCACGGTGCGCTAGACCAGTGTTACGGCCTTTGTGCACTTTACGGAATTTGGTACGTTTAGGTTGCAACATGGATTATTCTCCCTTGTCAGCAGCACGGTCACCGCGACGACCACGACGCTCTTGACCTTCACCACGACCACGACCACGTTTAGCTGGACGCTCTTCAGCAGGAGCAGGGTTCATGACTTGTTTCATGCCACCTAAGATCTCGCCACGGAAAATCCAAACTTTAACACCGATCGTACCGTATGTTGTTTCTGCGCGCATAGTTGCATAGTCGATGTCAGCACGAAGCGTATGCAAAGGTACACGACCTTCACGATACCACTCAGTACGAGCAATCTCTGCACCACCTAAACGGCCAGAAACCTCAACTTTGATACCTTTAGCGCCAGCACGCATTGTGTTTTGAACCGCACGTTTCATAGCACGACGGAACATAACACGCTTTTCTAATTGAGAAGCAATCGCTTCAGCAACTAAACGTGCGTCCAAGTCAGGGCGATCAATTTCATTGATGCTAACTTGAGCTGGAACACCCATAATGTTGGTGAGTTCGCGCTGTAATTTCTCAATATCTTCGCCTTTTTTACCGATAACGATACCAGGACGAGCAGTACTAATTGTTACTTTAGCAGCGCCTGTAGGACGTTCGATAAGAATATTGCTGATCATCGCGTTTTTAAGTTTTTTAGTTAAAAACTCACGAACTTGAAGATCTTTAAGCAAGTATTCAGCATATTGTTTCGGACTCGCATACCAGTTAGCGTTATGACGTTTCACAACACCTAGGCGGATACCGATTGGATGAACCTTCTGACCCATATCAAACCCCTACCTTAACGGTGATGTGACAAGTACGCTTAGTAATACGATCTGCACGGCCTTTAGCACGTGGCATGATACGTTTAAGGCTCATGCCTTCATCAACGTAAATCGTAGTTACTTTAAGGTCATCAACATCTAAGCTGTTGTTGTGTTCAGCATTCGCGATTGCAGATTCAAGTGCTTTTTTAACAAGCACAGCTGCTTTCTTGTTGCTGAAGTTCAAAATGTCTATCGCACGTGCAACCGACTTACCACGGATCAAATCAGCAACTAAACGTGCTTTTTGTGCCGAGATAGCGGCACCGCGTAATTTAGCAGTTACTTCCATCATAGCACCTATTAACGTTTAGACTTCTTATCAACACCGTGACCACGATAGGTACGAGTTGGCGCGAATTCACCCAATTTATGACCAACCATGTGTTCAGTAACAATTACTGGAACGTGGTTACGGCCATTGTGAACAGAAATTGTTAAACCAACAAAGTCTGGAAGGATCATTGAACGACGTGACCAAGTTTTGATCGGCTTACGGTTGTTAGCAGCAATCGCAGCTTCAACCTTAGCGAACAAATGCGCGTCGACGAATGGACCTTTTTTTAATGAACGAGGCATTATTCAGATTCCCTTACTTGACGCGACGGTCGCGAATAATCATCTTAGTCGTACGCTTATTGGTACGTGTCTTGTACCCTTTAGCTTTTTGACCCCATGGACTTACAGGTTGAATACCTTTACTACGTCCTTCACCACCACCGTGTGGATGGTCTACCGGGTTCATCGCCATACCACGAACGGTAGGACGAATACCACGCCAGCGCGCAGCACCAGCTTTACCCAATGAACGAAGGTTGCTTTCTTGGTTAGAAACTTCACCAATTACAGCACGACATTCAACGTGGACTTTACGCATTTCACCAGAACGTAAACGAACGATAGCGTAAGAACCATCACGACCCAACAACTGAACTGAAGTACCAGCAGAACGTGCTAATTGAGCACCTTTACCGATTTTAAGTTCAAGGTTGTGAAGTGTAGAACCGATTGGCATGTTGCGAAGTGGCAAGCAGTTACCTGGACGAATTGGAGCATCGTTACCAGATTGTACTTTATCACCAGCACGTAGGCCTTTAGGCGCAATGATGTAACGACGCTCACCGTCAGCATATTTCAATAAAGCAATATGAGCTGTACGGTTAGGATCGTATTCAATACGCTCTACAGTCGCAGGGATACTGTCTTTGTTACGTTTAAAGTCAACAATACGGTAGTTTTGCTTATGACCACCACCCACGTGACGTGTAGTGATGTGACCATTATTATTACGACCACCAGTACGTTTTTTAGCTTCTACCAACGGTGCATAAGGAGCGCCTTTGTGAAGATGGTCATGAACCACTTTCTCTACAAAGCGACGTCCTGGAGACGTTGGCTTACATTTTTGAATTGGCATAATTCTCGTCCTTATTCCGCTGCGTTTTCAGCGGTATCGCCCAAGTCAGCCATTTCTACATCTTGGCCAGCTTTCAGGGTGACGTATGCTTTTTTCACATCAGAACGACGTCCTAATGTTTTACCAAAGCGTTTTGTTTTACCTTTAGTGATCGTTGTATTGATTTTTACAACTTCAACACCAAAGAGCTGCTCAACTGCTTTCTTGATTTCAAGTTTGTTTGCATTTAATGCAACTTTGAACACTTGAACACCAGCAGTATCACCTAAAACTTGTGCTTTTTCTGAGAATACTGGTCCTAATAGGACTTGATAGATACGTTCGTTGTTCATCCGAGTTCTACCTCAATTTTCTTAGCAGCAGCTACAGACATTACAACTTTATCAAATGCGATCAAGCTAACAGGATCAATAGCAGTAGCATCAACCACATCAACGTGTGGAAGGTTGCGAGCTGCGAGATACAAGTTCTCATCTACAGCATCTGTAATGATCAATGCGCGAGTTGCATTCAAGTCTGTAAGTTTTGCAAGCAAGTCTTTAGTTTTTGGAGCTGCAACAGCAAACTCTTCAACTAATACAAGACGATCTTGGCGAACAAGTTCAGCTAAGATACATTGCATTGCACCGCGGTACATCTTACGGTTTACTTTTTGAGACCAATCTTGTGGGCGAGCAGCAAAAGTTTTACCACCACCAACCCAGATAGGGCTACGAATAGAACCCGCACGAGCGCGACCAGTACCTTTTTGACGGAATGGCTTTTTACCACCGCCAGAAACATCTGCACGTGATTTGTGAGCACGAGTACCTTGACGACCACCAGCTAAGTAAGCTGTAACAACTTGGTGTACAAGAGCTTCGTTAAATTCACGTCCGAAAGCAACTTCAGACAATTCAACAGCAGAGCCGGAAACAGTTTTTAAATTCACAGTATTTCCCCTCAGGCCTTGATGGTAGGACGTACAACAACGTCACCGCCAGTTGAACCAGGAATAGCACCCTTAACAACTAAAACAGAACGTTCAGCGTCAATAGATACAATTTCAAGACCTTGAACTGTTACGCGTTCGTCACCTAAGTGACCAGCCATTTTCTTGCCTTTGAACACGCGACCAGGTGTCTGGTTTTGACCTGTAGAACCTAATACACGGTGAGATACAGAGTTACCATGAGTAGCATCTTGCGTACGGAAATTCCAACGCTTAACACCACCTTGGAAACCTTTACCTTTTGACTGACCAGTTACGTCAACAATTTGACCAACTGTGAACAGATCAACACCGATAGAAGCACCCACTTCACGGCCTTCAAGCTCAGCTTCAGTAACACGGAACTCTTTAACTAAACGACCAGCAGCAACACCCGCTTTCGCGAAGTGACCTTTCTGAGCGTTAGTTACGCGCGATTCGCGACGTTCACCAGTAGTTACTTGAATTGCTTGATAACCATCAGTTTCAAGTGTTTTGATTTGCGTAATGCGGTTTGGATCGACTTCGATAACTGTAACAGGTACAGATACACCAGCATCTGTAAAGACGCGAGTCATACCACATTTGCGACCGACTAAACCAATAGCCATGTGCATAAACCTCTAAAAAAGCGGCCTAATTAACTTAAAAAGTTAATCAACCGAAAGCCTTAACCCAAAGCGATCTGAACATCAACACCAGCAGCAAGATCTAACTTCATCAATGCATCAACAGTTTTATCTGTTGGTTGAACGATGTCGATCAAACGCTTATAAGTGCGGATTTCGTACTGATCACGAGCGTCTTTGTTGACGTGTGGTGAAGTAAGAACGTTGAAGCGTTCGATGCGAGTAGGCATCGGAATTGGACCACACACTTGTGCGCCAGTACGCTTAGCGGTTTCTACGATCTCTTGAGCAGATTGATCAATCAGACGATGATCAAAAGACTTCAAACGGATACGAATTCTCTGGTTAGACATACCAGTAAACTCCAAGCCAAATATATAAAGAATCACCCATGACGCACCTCACCATTCTGGTAAGTGTCAAGGGCAGTGAAAATCACTAAGGTCATGATCGATGCCACGACTGTAATGCGTTAACTACTTTCTTCGTAGTAAACGCCCTCCATTTGAGGGTCGCTCATTATAACGATTGTTTAAGTCTTATGCAATTCTTCTTTTCATTTTTTAAGCAATCAATCCTGCTATGCACTCACAACATAATCGATTGCTTGATTCAGCAAACGATTCCCCTGTTCAAATTTACTTTTGATGGTTCTTTTTAATTCAGATATCGGTTGTACATATTCACCATTAAAAACCGCCATATCCTCTTCATTCTCAATCAACAGTGCCAAGGTCTGTGGTGTCATTTCTGGATGAAACTGAAACCCAAGAACATTACGCCCAATCTGATACATTTGATTTCGGCAGACTTTATTCTCTGCTAAACGCACCCCACCCTTTGGAATTTCAAAAGTTTCGCTATGCCATTGCAAAATATTCAATTGCTCTGGAATTTGAAAATAATCCTCAGGTACATGCGATGCACGCCCCACATCCATCCAACCTAATTCTTGGTACGGATTTCGACTCACAGCTGCCCCTAGGGCATTGGCAATCAATTGCCCACCCAAGCACAACCCAATAGCAGGTTTACCCGCAGCCAAATAACGTCGTAACCATCTTTTTTCGAGCTTTAACCACGGATAATTTGCTTCATCATTCACACTCATGGTTCCCCCCATGATAATCAGCAGATCAACTTCATCTACTCGTGGTAAGGCCTCCAACTCCAATGGTAAATCGACGGGTAATGCAAAAAACTCGGTTGCGGTAATTTTTGCTTTATGTGCTTTTAAAAAGTCATAGCAACTGCCAAAACCTTCGCCAGCAATGTGCTGAAAATAATGCACTCTTAAATGCGACTTCATGCGCTAAAACCTATTTATCGTTAGAATGATAATTAGTCTTAGCAAAAATAAAGCCAGTTTTGAGCAATCGTATTAATCCGTACCGATTCTGTACAAAAGCAGCGCAACACTAGCGGCTTGGTTGATTTTCTCTTAACCTAAGTCATTATATTTATTTAGCCCATGCCCTATGACAACACACAATAAAGCACAAACCAATCTGATTCATGCACCACGCCAAGCCCCTCAATACATTGAAACGGTCCAGCCTCCCTTATTTCGTGCATCGACCATTATTTTTAAAAGCACGGCGCACCTTTTTGACCGCCATTGGACCAATGCTTATGACTATAGTTATGGCACACACGGTACCCCAACGACGTTTACATTAGCGGACAATATTGCGCAAATTGAAGGCGGACGTTATTGCTTGCTTGCACCAAGCGGTTTATCAGCGATTAATCTCGTGAATAGTACGGTTTTAGGATCAGGTGATGAGGTTTGGGTCGCCGATAATATTTATGGCCCTAATCTTGAGCATTTAAATCATCTGCAAGATCGTTATAGCATCACCGTTAAAATTTATAATCCAATTGATGCCAATAGTTTTCAACCGACTGAAAAAGCGAAACTGATTTGGCTCGAAGCAGCAGGATCAGTCACTTTAGAATTCCCCGATTTAAAGAACTTAGTTAAAAAAGCACAGCAGGCCAATGTACTCACCGCACTGGATAATACATGGGGCGCAGGGCTGGCTTTCAATGCTTTCGATTTCTCAGATGAGCATCTCACTGTTGATATTACAGTTCATGCACTCACCAAATATCCAAGCGGTGGTGGCGATATATTAATGGGTTCTGTAGTCACAAATGACCAAGCACTCCATCACAAACTCTATCGTATGCATGCCATCCAAGGAATTTCTGTTTCAGGCGATGATACGGCACAGATCCAACGCAGCTTGGCGCATATGTCTTTACGCTATGAACAGCAAGCGCAAAGTGCACTCACTTTGTTAAATTGGTTAAAACAACAACCACAATTTAGCCAAGTCCTGCATCCAAGCGATCCCGATGCAGCAGGCCATGAGTTCTGGACAGAAATTTGCAGCACTGGCAAAAGTGCAGGCTTGGTCAGTGTTATTTTCAAACCAGAATATGATCTAGCAGCAATCCGTAAGTTCTGCGACAGCTTAACGTTGTTTAAACTCGGATTTAGTTGGGGCGGTCCTGTCAGTCTGGCAATGTTGTATGACTTAAAACAAATGCGTACTTTGAAAAATACACATTTACAACAAGGTTTATTGGTTCGCTTCTGTATTGGACTAGAACATCCAGAAGATTTAATTCAAGATATTCAAAACGCATTAAAACAGCTCGATTGAGATTAAAAACAGGTGAAGAATGAGTACACCAATCGTTATTGCAAAAAAAACCACTGATACAACACAAGAGATTGTTTTACATTCTAAATTTGCCAACCGACACGGCTTGATTGCCGGTGCAACTGGAACAGGTAAAACCGTCACCCTCAAGGTGATGGCCGAGAGTTTTTCTCGTATTGGTGTACCCGTGTTTCTTGCCGATGCCAAAGGTGATGTTTCCAGTCTGGCCAAAGCAGGCAGCAGCAATCCCAAATTCGATGAACGCCTGAAAAGCCTGCAACTAGATGCCATTCCTTTTGCTGCCGCACCTGTGATTTTTTGGGACTTATTCGGTCAGCAAGGCCATCCAATTCGTACCACCATTTCAGAGATTGGTCCCTTATTACTGGCACAAATGCTGAATCTGAATGACACCCAAGAAGGTGTGCTTTCAGCTGTGTTTCGTGTTGCCGATGATCAAGGTTTACTGCTGATCGATTTTAAAGATCTAAAAGCTATGCTGACTTATGTCAGTGAAAATGCTGCCAGCCTCAAAGCCGAATATGGCAACCTTTCCCCTGCCAGTCTGGGTGCAATTCAACGTAATCTACTGGCTTTAGGTGATCAAGGCGGTGAACAGTTCTTCGGTGAACCAAGCCTGAATATTCTCGATTTCATTCAAACTGATACCAATGGTCATGGCTATATCAATATCTTGGCTGCAGATAAGCTGATGAACACCCCAAAGCTATATGCCACTTTCCTGCTTTGGATGATGTCTGAACTATTTGAGCAGTTGCCTGAAGTCGGCGATATGGATAAGCCAAAGTTGGTATTCTTCTTCGATGAAGCGCATTTACTATTTGATAATGCCAGTCCTGCTTTGCAACAAAAGATTGAACAAGTGGTGCGTTTGATCCGTTCTAAAGGTGTGGGGATTTATTTCATTACCCAAAATCCACTTGATCTGCCTGAAAGCGTATTAGGGCAATTGGGTAACCGTGTACAACATGCCTTACGTGCATTTACCCCCAAAGACCAAAAGGCAGTCAAAACTGCAGCGGATACTTTCCGTGCCAATCCAGAGTTTAAAGTCGATCAAGCCATTACTGAACTTGCCGTTGGTGAAGCATTGATTAGTTGCCTAGATGAACAAGGGACGCCACAAATTGTGGAGCGCGGTTGGGTGATGCCTCCTTACTCCTCCTTTACCCCGATCACGCCTGAAGAACGTCAAGTAATTATCGGGCAAAGTATTGTGGCAGGTGTCTACGACCAAGCCGTTGATCGAGACAGTGCTTATGAAATGCTACAGAAAAAAGTGCTGCAACAGTCGCAACAGAAAGAAGCAGATGAGTTAGCCAAACAGCAAAGCAAAGAGCAAGATGCTTTGGCCAAGCAACAAGCCAAAGAACAAGAACGTTTTGCCCGTGAGCAACAAAAAGCCGCAGAAAAGTCACAGCGTGATCGTGAGAAACTCACTCAAGATATCGTCGGTACTTTTGCCAAGAGTGCAGCACGTAGTTTGGGCGGGACGACTGGACAAAAAATTGTTCGTGGCTTACTCGGTTCTTTATTTGGTAAATAATACAACCATAGCTAATTGTAAATTAAGGGATAATTTATTATCCCTTAATTTTTTTATGGATTTTATTTAAATATGCATTGCAAATACACCTTATAAGATGTATTTTAAATACATCTTATAAATGATAGCCAAGAGAGATCAAGCATGACTCCACAGCAAATTGACCTAGTAAAAGCCACTGTTCCGGTCCTACGCGAAAATGGTGTTGCACTGACTGGATACTTTTATAACCGCATGTTAGGTAATCATCCCGAATTAAAAGAAA
This sequence comes from Acinetobacter sp. UBA991, assembly GCF_002292065.1. NCBI lineage: Bacteria > Pseudomonadati > Pseudomonadota > Gammaproteobacteria > Moraxellales > Moraxellaceae > Acinetobacter > Acinetobacter sp. UBA991. The sequence goes on from NZ_DBBF01000043.1 coordinate 13,007, forward strand.
CCTTTAATATGGGACACCAACGCAGTGGGGCTCAAGCACAGGCACTTGCCGGTGCAGTTTTGGCGTATGCAGAAAATATTGAAGACCCTTCTGTGCTTTTGCCTGTGGTTGAAATGATTGCGCATAAACACGTGAGCTTGAATATTCAATCCCCTGACTACGGCATTGTCGGTGAAAACCTTTTGCACTCAATTAGTGAAGTCCTCAATATTTCAATGGAAGATCCATTGATTGCTGCATGGGCTGCCGCTTATGGTCAATTAGCTGATCTATTTATCAGTACTGAAAAAGCCATTTATGATCAACACCAACAAACCCAAGGCAGCTGGTTAGGCTGGCGTAATTTCAAAATCGCCAAAAAAGTGGTGGAAAGTGATGAGATTACCTCGTTCTACCTTGCCCCTGTAGACGGCGGCGCATTACCGCATTATGAAGCAGGCCAATATATTTCAGTCCGCGTGTTTGTCCCTGAACTCAACTTAAGACAACCGCGTCAGTACACGCTTTCAACCAGTCCGCAAGCTGACTATTTACGTATCTCAGTGAAACGTGAAGATGAAAAAGGCGAACTTGCAGGTGGCTGGGTATCTAGTACTTTACATGGCTTAGCTGAAGGCTCAGAAATTGAAGTATCTGCACCAACAGGTAATTTCTATCTGATCGATAGCAGCAAGCGTAATGTCTTTATCAGTGGTGGTGTTGGTCTAACCCCAATGATTGCAATGTTGAACCAATTGGTGACTTTAGATATGCCGCAACCCGTGAATTTCATTCATGCCTGCCGTAGCAGCCAAGTGCATGCCATGAAGCAACATATTCAGGAACTTAAAACCAAGTATCCACGTTTAAGTACATTTACGGCATATGAATTTCCACACGAAAATGACAACCTTGGTGAAGACTACGATGTTGCTGGACGTTTAGATTTAAGCAGCATCGATGCTGCACTATTACCCGCCAATGCTGATTATTACCTATGTGGCCCAATGCCATTTATGGCAGCGCAACATCAGGCACTGGTTGCTCGTGGTATTCCTGCTGCCAACATTCACAGTGAAGCCTTTGGTACAGGTGGGGTCAAACTCAGCTAAGCCACACCACATTTTGCATAGGGCTAGTCTATGTTAGACTAGCCCTTTCTATTTCTTGCACCAGATTGAGTGAAACCACATGCAACTCAATAAGTTTACTGATTATGCTCTCAGAATTTTGATGTATGTCGCTCGTCCGAGTGATGTACCTTATACGATTGCAGATATCGCAGAAGACTTACATGTGTCGCAAAACCACTTGGTTAAAGTCGTGCACTTCATGGGTAAGCAACACTGGATTGTAACCATTCGCGGCAAAGGTGGTGGCCTGCGCCTCAATCCGGAAGCCAAGAATCTGAAATTAGGTGCGATTGTTCGAACCTTACAAGGGAATCATCAAATTGTTGAATGTAATACCCCTCCTTGCGTACTTCGAGCCAACTGCGGACTAAAAGGAATTTTAGATCAAGCCTTAGAATGCTTTTATCAAAGCCTTGATCAATATACGCTTGGCGAAGTCGTCCAACAGGGCATTATCCCCTCTTCCACACGCTCAAATATCGATTTTTTAGAGCTGATTCAAAAAGCTTAAAATCACATACAGATGAAGGATTCGCACGAATGCCTCACATCCTTTATAATGGTCGTTGCTATTTCTATTCAAAAGTAAGCTTCTATGCGTCGCAGTGAAAAATCGAAAGATACCAAAGCCAGACTCGCACCTAAACAAAAAATCAGTTATGAAAAAAAGGCTGACCCTGCATTAACTGAATATGCAGTACAGTCTTTAACTTGGTTACGCCAAGCTGAATTTTTGATGAGTGCGCCGAAACTGGCTTTATGCGTAGAAGATACAGGTTATGAAATCGCATTTGCCGGCCGCTCCAATGCTGGTAAATCAAGTGCAATCAACACCTTGACCAATCAAAAACAACTGGCACGTGCTTCAAAAAGACCAGGCCGCACCCAAATGATCAACTTTTTCAGCTTGGGCAATCCAGATCAGCGCTTGGTCGACTTACCAGGTTATGGTTATGCAGCGGTTCCTGAAGCAATGAAAATCGTCTGGCAAAAAGAACTCGAAAATTATCTGATCCACCGTAAAAGCTTACAAGGCTTGGTGCTATTGATGGATATTCGCCATCCGTTACAGCACTTTGACTTGATGATGCTGGAATGGGCACATTCACGTCATTTATTTGTACATATCCTGCTGACCAAGGCAGATAAGTTGAACCGTGGCCCTGCCAATGAAGTTTTATTTGATGTAAAACAGCAATTGAAGAAAATGAAACTCGATTTCTCAATTCAACTGTTCTCATCGCTCAATCGCATTGGCTTAGAAGAACTGGCAACCGTCATGGCAGGTCGTTTGAATTACACCCTTGATCAACCAACGGAATTTGACCTTAGCCAAATCCCAGAAGCCTCAGAAACCGACATCCAAGAATAAAAAGTGCATTTTATGCAACTTGATGCATAAAATAATTTTTAATTGTCCCGAATTGCTAAACACAAACACTAGGTAGTTTTCATATACTGCTTAGTGTTGGTTCATTGCACTATCGATTAGGACTAAACGATGAAATTACTATCATTTGTGAAGAACAAAGTTCTTGGTTCTTCGATTGACTATAAAATCCTCCCACGCAAAGTAAAGTTTGACTGGGAAAATACGCCAGTGGATTGGATTCCAAACCAGCCTTTTGCCAGCTATTTTATTAATGAAATTAACAATATTTTACCTGCTGGAGAGTTTTGGTTTTGCCGTTTATATAACAAAGTCCTTCCTCAAATTACCGATGAAAAATTAAAGCAAGACGTCCAAGCCTTTATTCGTCAGGAAGCAATGCATGCCGTTGCCCATACCTCTGCCAATAAAGAATATTTGACGCAACGCAATATTGATATTCAGCGCAACCTCGACATCATGGATTTCTTATTCACCAAGGTCTTGGCAGACAAGCCTTTCGATAAAGAAATTCCAAAAGCACTCGAGCATCAGTGGGATTTATTCCGTCTCGGTGTGATTGCGACTGTTGAACACATGACCTGTGTATTGGGCAAATATGCACTGTACAACAAGCGTTGGGAAGAACTCGGTGCAGATCCAGAAATGATCGATCTGATTAAATGGCATGGCTCTGAAGAAATTGAACACCGTACCGTTGCATTTGATCTCTATCGTCATTTGGGCGGTGGTTATATCGCACGTTACTACATGAGTGTTGCCGTCATTATTGGTGTACTCGGCCTCTGGGTCGATGGCGCTGCACATATCATGAGCCAAGACCCTCGTTTTGCTGACAAGAAGCCAAGCTTATTTAAGCCATGGATCTGGATCGAATGGTCGAAGATCGCATTAAAAGACGCTAAAATCTTGCCAGGTCCTGCATGGTTGGTTGCACAACAGATTGATTACCTCATGCCTTGGTATGACCCCGTCAAAGAAGGCAATACCCAAGATGCGGTGAATTATTTAAATAATTCCCCTGCTGCAAAACGCGCCTTACAACCCGCAGCATAAGCATTCTTTTTAGAATAAAAAAAGCAGGAGTCATCTCCTGCTTTTTTGCGTCCAATACGATCAGCTTGATTCAGCTTCTGCCTGTTTTGCGTAGCGATCAACCACCACACTAATCATCATATCGCCTTGTACATTGACCACAGTACGCACCGTATCCAACACCCGGTCGATCGGCAGTAAAATTGCAATCGCCTCCGCAGGTAAACCGACTGACTGTAGCACCATAATCATGGTGACCATCCCTGCACTTGGAATTCCTGGCGCACCCAAAGAAGCAATCATGGCGGTTAAACACACAATAATCTGCTGCGTTAAACTCAGATCCAAGCCCATCAAATTGGCAATAAATAAGGCAGCCGCAGCTTCATACAAAGCCGTACCATCCATATTCAGTTGTGTGCCTAAAGGAATCACAAAACCTGCCGTTTGCGGCCGTACACCTAAGTTTTCCTGTGCACACTTCATACTTAGCGGCATGGTCGCTGAACTAGAACTGGTTGCAAAAGCTGTGACTAAAGCCGTTCTCGCCCCTCTAAAAAAGGTAATCGGATTCATACGGCCAAAAATCCACAACAAAGCCGGTAACACCACCACACCATGGAATATAGTCGTCCCCGTCACTACTGCCGCGAATTCAACCAACCGACTCAGTACAGACAGATCCTCAGTCGCGATCAACTTGGCTAAAAGCGCAAAGATCCCGATCGGTGCAAGCTTCATCACCCAACCCACTAACATCATCATGATGTCAAAGAATTGCTGACTGATGTTACGGACGAGACTAAAACGTTCGCCACCTTTGACCAAGGCCACACCTAGGAATAAGGCAAACACCACCACAGCCAACACATTGCCTTCGCTAAATGCCTTAAATGGGTTAATTAAAGTGTTTTGAATAAAGGTGGTGATAAAACTTGATGGCGTTAAGGTGTCTGGTGTTTGATGACTGTCCATTGCTGCTTGAAACAGCTGAATATCGACACCTTTACCCACATCAAACAGATGCGCACAACTAATCCCCAGAATTAAAGCCAAGGTGGTGGTGGTCAGGCAGCTCAATGCCGTAATTTTCCAGACACGCCCGAATTGACCGCCTGCCTGTAAATTGGAAACCCCAACTACGATTGAGCTAAAAATCAATGGAATCAGCAGCATTTTCAATAAACCAATGAAAACACTACTTAATATACCCAGTCCGTAAAGACTAGATTCAACAAATGCAGTTTGTGGATAGGCAAGCAACAGAAAACCGAAAGCGACACCAAGCACAGCTGCAATTAAAATTTGTGTATTTAAATTCATTGTTTAATGGGTAAACATTTAACTTATCGGTACTATGGCATGCTCATGTTGAAGAATCGAGCAATTTTTTGTCACATCCTTATGATAAAAAAAGCCATCAGAATGATGGCCTTAGTACTGGTTTACTTTTTACTGGGTTTCAATTTCTCTGAGCCGAATCAAACCTTCTTGAACGGTACTACAGACCAACTGTCCATTTTGCCACATCCGCCCAAAGTTTAAGCCACGTGAACTGGCACTAATCGTTGCTTCCATGTCGTAAAGCATCCATTCATCTGCACGCAGTGGGCGATGGAAATAAATGGTGTGATCAATACTGGCACATTGTAAGTTTGGAGAGATCCAAGACAAACCATGTGGACGTAAAGCCGTGGTCATTAAGGTAAAGTCTGAATAAAATGCCACAATTGCCTGATGCAGTGAGATTTCATCTAAATCAGCTGGAATCGTATCATGGGTACGAATGTAATGCGCATAGAACGGCGCTTCAGGCTGCGGCTGAAATGGGTTGATTAACTGCGTCGGTCTGATTTCCACATGACGCTCCCGCATAAAACTGGCACGTACATTTTCAGGCACAAAGTTAATCAGACTTTCCTTCAATTCGTTCTCAGACTTTAAGGTATCTGGTTCAGGGTACTCTGGCTCTTTATGTTGGTAGTTCAAGCCTTCTTCTGGATTGGCAAAAGAAACCATTGCAGAAAAAATAGTACGGCCATGTTGAATCGCACGAACCTGTCGACTGGCAAAGCTTTTACCATCTCTGAGTGGATCAACTTCATAAATAATCGGTGCATTGACATCGCCACCATACAGGAAATAGGCATGTAAAGAGTGCGCTGGACGATCCGTGGTATATGACGCTGCTCTTAATGCTTGTCCAAGCACCTGCCCACCAAACACTCGCTTGCCTACCAAATTGCGGCTATTGCCTCGAAAAATATGCTCTTCAAGCTTTTCCAGAGTCAACAGTTCTACCAATTCTTGAGTTAACGCATTCATGTAATAGTCTTCCAACATCAATGAGGAGAGATCAACCAATCCTTTCAGGGTTGATAATTTTGATTGTGCCACAAATTCAAATGACAATGGTCAGGATAAAATGATTCATCCGTCACGATAATGATGTATTGATTATCTTAATATGTATTTATAGCGGCTAAAAATACGATTTTTAACGATAAAATCTACCAAATACGCTATATTTTGTCAGAAAATAACATACCGTTTCATGTAAGAATATCGCAGAATGTCGTGTTCATCATGACTCGATGTCAGGATTATTATTTAGGAGTTTGTAATGTCCAAGACTGGATTTGGTCAAATGTATCGCCAACTTTCGAGTAAGTTACTTGACCTTGTGGTAACCCCACATGTTCTTGGTGAAGTTCCTACAGAATCCACCACAACAGAGCAAAATACAACCGATTCAAATAAGTTAGTTTGCTATGTTTTACAAAATTATTCGCGTAGTAACGCATTGGTGGTTGATGGTGAAACCCGTCGCCTCAATTTAAAACCAGCCTTAGACCCCTTGAGTTTTGGGAGCTATCAAGAAAAAAATTCAGTCTTATTTTTACATCATAACGAAAACAATTTTTTTAATACTCAAACTTTCCCGCCTCGCTTGTTACAACTGGTCGAAGCCTTAGAACAACAAACTGATATTGATATTCAGCTGGTACCTGTGACCGTTCTTTGGGGCCGTTCGCCAGACAAAGAAGACTCTTGGTTCAAATTATTATTTTCAGATACTTGGGCAACACCAGGGACAGTTAAACAACTGATGAATATTGGCTTGCATGGCCGCCAGTCTTATTTAGAGTTCCATGAGCCTCAATCTTTGCGTGAGTTGGTAGATTATGCCAAGACCAACCATCCAAATATCTCGCCTGCGACCTATATTGCAAGTTCTTTAGATACCTATTTAGATCAGCAACGTGAAGTGGTACTTGGCCCTGACTTATCAGACCGTCGCAATGTGATGCAATCGGTAGTGAAGTCAGCTGAGGTACAAGATGCCATTCGTCGTGAAAGTATTCAGCATAAAATCAGTATGCTCGAAGCTGAACGTCGTGCCATTGGCTATGTCAATGAAATCGTGTCTGACTATTCGGCATCTGCGGTACGCTTTGCCGATATGGCCTTAACTCGTTTATGGACGCAACTCTATGACGGCGTAGAGGTACATAATTTCAGTACCGTACGTGAACTGGCGAAAGACTACGAAATCGTTTACACCCCATGTCACCGTAGCCATATCGACTATTTACTATTGTCTTATGTTATTTATAAACGTGGCTTGATGATTCCGTATATTGCCGCAGGTGATAACTTAAACCTACCATTTGTAGGTCAGTTATTACGTGGCGGTGGTGCATTCTTTATTCGCCGTTCTTTCCGCGGCAATGCACTTTACACCTCTGTATTTAAAGAATATTTATACAGTATTTTATCGCGCAACACGCCTATCGAATACTTTATTGAAGGTGGTCGTTCACGTACAGGTCGCTTACTCCCACCTAAAACTGGGATGCTGGCGATGACCATTCAAGGTCATTTACGTGGTCCTGCAAAGCCGATCGTCTTTGTACCGACCTATATTGGTTATGAGCGCCTGATGGAAGGCTCAACCTATGTTGGCGAAATGCAAGGTCAACCGAAAGAAGCGGAATCCATTTTTGGTATCGTGAAAACCTTACGTAAAATTGAACGTATCTTCGGTAAAGTGCATGTCAACTTTGGTGAACCTGTATTCTTAAATGATATTTTGAAACAACAGGGTGCGGAGAATATTCAGGCGGATACCGCAAGTACCACAGAGATTTCTAATGTCGTTGCAAGCTCAGCCAATCTGATCTTAGAAAACATCAACCGCGCTGTCGTCATCAACCCTGTGTCATTACTGTCGTTAATTCTATTGGCAACACCAAAGCACACTTTAGATGAAGAAATCTGTGCGAAACAGCTCGATATCTACCGTGACTTGGCAACACAACGACCATATGATGAGCGCACGCAAGTCACCTCATTGTCAGGTAAAGAGATTATTGCTTATGGTCTCAAACTCAAATTAATCAAACGTGTACAACATGTGCTCGGCGATATTATTGCAATTGAAGATAATCAAGCGGTATTGCTGACTTACTTCCGTAATAACATTTTACACGCCTTTGTTTTACCGTCATTGGTGGCTTCGCTGGTTGAGCACAATGGTAAAATTCACAAGAACGATTTAAGCAATGTGATCCGTACCTTGTATCCGTTCTTAAAAGCTGAATTATTCATGAAATGGGAAGCTGCTGATCTACAAACGCAGATTGATAATTATATCGATGCCTTGGTTCAGATTGGTTTGATTTTCCAAGATCATGATGGCAATTTATTCAGCCCAACACCAAATAGCGAAGAACATCAAAAGCTTGTCACTTTAGCTCTACCAGTAAAGCAAAGTTTAGAACGTTATTATATGACACTGGCACTGATTACTCAGCGCGGTTCAGGCAACATTTCAACCAAGCAAGTTGAAGAGCTGAGTCATCTCTTGGGTCAACGCTTATCTGTGCTGTATGAATTCAACTCACCCGAGTTCTTTGACAAAGCCTTATTCCAAAGCTTTATTAAAGTCCTCACTCAACAAAATTATATTCGTAATAATGAGCAAGGTTTCATTGAATATGATGATAACTTCAGTGAAATGGCCGCAGGTGCACAGCTGGTCTTAGATGAAACCACCTTACAAATGTTGCAGCATATCACCACCTTCAGCGATGAAGAGCTGGCTGAGGCATTAGAAGCAATGGCATCTCAACAAGCCAAACGTCGCTTAAAACGCAAGAAAGCTTAAAGCCACTAACACCGATACAACTCAAATTTCAGAGATAAAAAAAGCAA
>NZ_DBBF01000043.1:21906-98225 GCF_002292065.1 Acinetobacter sp. UBA991
TTGCTTTTTTTATCTCTGAAAGAAAGTAGATAAGTGCTTTACTGACTATTCATGAAAGAACGTTGCTAATGCCTGAACATATTGCTGTATAGCCTGTTGTCCTATTACCGTCATTGGTGCATAGCCGTCAAAACCATGAAAGCAGCCAGGGTACAAATGAAATTCAGTGGGGACTCCTGCTTTTGCCAGTGCTGCCACATAGTCCATTGTTTCATCCCTAAACGGATCTTGATCACCCACACAGGTATAGGTTGGTGGTAAATGAGCATAGTCCTCAGCCCTTGCTGGAGCTGCATAAGATGGAACTTGCTGTGCTAGCATATCACCTAAATACATAGCCCATGCATTTCGATTGGATTGCTCATTCCAGACTCGACTATCCTGAATTTCAGTACTAGAGTGCGTCTGAAGACGATCATCAATCATTGGGTAAAGTGGCATTTGAAATGCAATCTTTGGTCCCTTACGATCCCGAGCCAATAAGCTAACCGCAGCGGTTAAGCCACCACCAGCACTCGCCCCTGCTACCGCGATCTTGTCAGCATCAACACCAAGTGCAGATGCATTTTCAGATAACCAACACAAGCTATCATAACAATCCTCCAAAGGTGCAGGATAAGGATACTCAGGTGCCAGATGATAATCGACAGCAACAACCTGACAACCAGCCTCAAGTACAAAGCGCTCACAAAGACTGGCATCCATTTCAGGTGTTCCCATCACATAGCCACCTCCGTGAATCCACAGTACGGCAGGACTCGGCTTCTGAAGGGCTTGAGAACGATAAATTAAAATTCGAATCTCTCGTCCACGATATTGTGACGGAATCCACTGCTCAAGGCATTCGACTTGTGGGTGAGCTTGAAAATCACCGATCAAATGATCTTTCAGGAACTGACGAATAGCAGGCATTTGCTCTGCACTAATCATTAACTCAGGGAGTTGCGCCAATACAGACTGCAATTCCTTATGAACATATCTCATGTTGCTTACTCCTTTGTCTAATGCGAGTTAACTAGCTAGGCCACCATCCACTGGAAGCAAGACTCCGTTGATATAAGAAGCATTTTCTGACAATAGATACACCACACTATTAGCAATTTCTCCCGCTAAAGCCAGACGTCCTAAGGGACCTAAACGTGATGCATCACTGTCTTTTACCATGCCACTAATCATGCTGGTATCCACACCTCCCGGACAGACGGCGTTAACACGTATGCCGTACGGCCCATATTCATGTGCAGCGGATACTGTCAACCCTGACAAAGCATGTTTACTCGCGGCATAAATTGCCAGATAAGGTTCTGCACGTATGCCAGCATGAGATGACGTATTGACAATGCTGCCAGATTTTTGTCCCATCATCTGCTTCAGCACCAGCTGCATTCCCCAATAAGCGCCTTTTAAATTCACATTCAAAACACGTTCCGCTTCAATCTCTTCCGTTTCATGTAATAACGAAGGTTTCTGGAGCACACCAGCATTGTTATGAAAGAAATCAATTCGTGGAAACAACTCGTTTGCCTGATCCACATAAGCCTGCACGTCAACATAATTTGCTACATTAGCTTGTTTACAGTAGGCAATGCCGTGCTCATCTTCAATTAATTGTTTTGTTTCAAGAAGGGCCTCATAGTTATAATCCACCAACAGAACTTGTGCGCCCTGCCTACAGAGTTGTAGAGCCGTTGCTCGGCCAATCCCTCCACCAGCCCCCGTTACAATGCCAAATTTATTTTTAAAGTTCATAATTAAGCACTCCATACTGTATTGTGACTGTCTACTTGTTTGAATTGAAATCCTCGATATTGATCTGCCGCAACTTCATTACAGAGCTGTCGATATGGTCCAATACCAGGCAAATAGATCAGAAAGCGTCGCGGTTTTCCTGCAATATTGGCGCCGGTATACCATGACTCAGCTTTGGTAAATAAAGTGTATTCCGCAATCTCCAGGCAACGTGCACTCCATTGATCTTCAGCCGTAACCGAAGCCTCGATCAGGTCATGATCGCAATCTCGCATATAATTCAGGCAATCGGTAATCCAGTCGACATGCTGTTCAATACACAAAGGCATATTGCTAAGTACCGATGGGCTTTCTGGTCCAGTAATCATGAAAAAATTGGGGAAGCCTGCTGTGCAGAGCCCAAGATAGGTCCGGGTCGCAGCTCCATTTTCCCATTTATCTTGTAAGGAAATACCAGCAACGCCGCGGATATCCATTTTAAACAATGGCCTGGTCATACCATCGTATCCCGTCGCATAGACCAGAATATCTAATTCAAAATATTCATCGGTGGTTTGCAAGCCATGTTCATCAATCGCAACAATTGGATTCTCTTTAATATTGACCAATTGCACATGTGCCTGATTGAACGTTTCATAAAACTGCGAGCCTAAAATTGGACGCTTGGTTCCATAGTAATATTGAGGCTGCAACTGTTTGGCAATTTCATTATCATCAATACTGTCTGCAATTTTATCTCTAAAGAAATGAGCAATTGCGGCATTGGATTGTTCATTTACCAACAAATCGTTATATGAAGTTGCGAGATAAAAACCACCTTTATCCCAAGCATGTTCAAATACTTGTAAGCGTTCTTCAGCACTATCTTGCATAGCAGACTTGTCTGGAGGGTCTTGTGGCATCCCAAACATGGTTTGATGCATTTGCGCCTTCAATGTCTGAAAGCTATTTTTTATGTGCTGACGTTCCTGATCTGAATAGGGACGATTATTAGCAGGCGCCACATACTGTGGAGTTCGCTGGAAAACAAATAATTGTTCAGCCTCTTTAGCAATCTCTGGAATACTTTGGACGCCACTTGACCCAGTACCAATGACACCCACTCGTTTTCCTTTGAAGTCGACCTTTTCATGCGGCCAATGTCCCGTATGGTAAGCTTGTCCCTTAAAGAGGTGTTGCCCTTGAATTACAGGCATATTCGATGCAGACAAACAGCCCACACCAGAAATAAAATACTTAGCTGAGAACCGTTGTCCCTCCTGTGTATGAATGTCCCAGCGTTGGCTCTGTTCGTTAAAATGCGCAGAAATGATCGTTTGGTTAAACTGAATGTCTTTCTTTAAATCAAACTTATCTGCCACATAATTGAGATAAGCTAAAATTTCAGGTTGTTCCGGATAGCGTGAGGACCAGCTCCATTCTTGGAACAGCTCTTCGGAAAAGGTGTAGTTATAAGAAAAACTTTCTGTATCACATTTGGCACCAGGATAGCGATTCCAATACCAAACACCACCCACCCCCTGACCCTTTTCAAAAACCATGGTCTTAAACCCAGCATCTCGCAGCTTTAACAGCATATAGAGTCCTGAGAATCCTGCACCAACAACAACTGCATCTAGAAATACATTGCTTGTGTCTAAAGCTGCTTTTATCATATTCAAATACTCCTTTTGAATTTTACTGACAAATTCATCATAGGAGCTTGAATCGGATACGGATATTCCCGATTTCTATACTAACAATTCCCTAAAAAGGAGGATAAGCATTGATCCCACCTTCTAGAATAATTAAACAGGTACAACAAATCGGATTGGCAAAAAGCCATGAAGAACAACTTTTTATGATTTTAAAAACCTATATATCACTTTTCCCAATGATGAATGCCACACTATCCCGATATTCTGCATTCGGCTTTCTTGGAGAAGGTATTATTTCAATGGAAGGGGAACGGCTCAAGTACATCAGTGAAATACGAGATGATATCCGTTCTATTCCTATTATTTATCTAGCCGTACAGGAACGTAAGGCACATTTTTGTCAAGGCATTGATTTCTTAAAAATGGTGAGTAGTCGTTATCAAATTGCAACCAACATACAAGCCATTACGGTCACGCCCATATGTAATGGTTCAGCCGTATTGGGTTTTATTTGCAGTACCAAATTTAGCGATGATACCCAACTCAATCCAGCTTTACTCCATGCCCTCACCCAATTTGGGCATTTGGTCGGTCAATATGTGGCGGGTGATACTGCCTTGCAATTAAAACATCGTCTCAGTAAGAGAGAACTCGAAGTCATGAAACGGGTTTCACTAGGTGAAAGAAGTAAGGAAATTGCAAATGCTCTAGATATTAGCGAATTAACCATTAACCAATATATCCAATCATCAGTCAAAAAATTGTTCGCCCATAATCGCACCCATGCAGTCAGCATTCTGTTACGCGAAGGTGTTTTAACATAAAACCAATGAGCAGCTCAAAATGCTGTTATAAAATGCGATACAACAGGCAACTAATCGCAGTTGCCTGTATCTTTAATAGCTATTTACGACACTCTAAATACTTCGGATCATCCAAACATCTCAGTCGTTTAATCAGCGATACAAAATATGCATCATAATAACCAGAGTCGACATAACGATTCCGAATTTTGACCACCATCGCGTCATAGCCCTGTTTCTCATAACCTGAGATATCCGCCCAGTAATAGGCTGGTAAATGGTTTTCCCATTGAATGGCTTGTGCAGCAAGCACATTGCTGTTGCGTACAAACCAAGCTCGTATTTGATGACCGAAGCCCGCTGGGTAGACTTGTGGTCGAATCACGATATTCATCGCAAAATACGCCATAGGGAAGTTGACGACCTGCGTGTCTGCACCAAATTCCTTTTTCAAGTTATACGGCAATATGCCATAGGCAGGTGCAGCCAAAATATCAATTTTCTTCTGCTTAAAGGATTCCACCGCATTGGAAAAATCCACGTAGACAGGTTTAGCACCCACACTTTGTACCAATGCTTGCTGTGGTGGATTATTCTCCAAAATACCAATGGTTTTATTTTTTAATTGAGACACCTTATTGATCTGTTGCGTATTCATGATCATATAAGCCGTACCGATCGGGATCATACCCAGCATTTCATAATCTGCCCCGACCATACGCTTTTCTACATTGCTATTATTTAAAAGCTGTAAAAAGACTCTGGCAACACGATTATTGGGAATCAAACCAATCCCCCCCGTTGTCCCCATAAAACGGTTATAGCGATAGGTATTAAAGTTAGATGCCACCAAGCCTGAACATTTACGCTGCTCAAAAGCTTGTATAGCCTCCTTTTCATTCTTAAAGGTTTGAAATTTTAATTGAACTTGATTCTGTAGCGAATACAAACGAATATCTTGTAGACGGCGGCTGATATCACCCTTTGTACTTAAAGGATCGAATACGCACCAAGACTGCTCAACAGCCCAGCTAGTGGTTGTGATCAACCCGAATAAGATCATGCAAATTATTTTTCTCATGTATCACCTTTACGCCTCGCCGCAAACCATGTGCTTAATTTAGGCGGTTCCTTTCAGGAATCTATTGGTATTTATAATTCAAAATACATACCAACTCTTTAAACTTTCTTTACAGTCTAATCTAATTATTTTTCATTACTATGTACCAATAAAGCCGCTGCATAGTCATTAAAGCAAATCAAATGGTCAAATTTAAAATCAATCTCAACTAATCGTGTCGCGTAAATTCGCTTGCCAGTGTGTTGTTCTGATACTAGTTCTAAGGGTTTTACATGGAGTTGCTGTTGAAACCACCATAATATTTCGTGCATTGGTAGTGGTGTATTATTGCTAATGATATAACTTGCTTCAACTTTAGATAAATTAACTAATAATGCTAAAAACTTTGCTAAATCATCAATATGAATGCGATTACTAAAATGGATTGCGGGATAAGTTAGACTCTGTTCTGCCATTTTTTTGAGTCGGGCGATTGAAGTCCCATAAATGCCAGTCGGGCGAACAATAATACTTTGTTGCGGATAATGTGCTTGCCAAAGTAATTCCATCTCCCGAAGAATACGCCCTTGCTCATCAGCAGGCTGTATCAGCGATTCATCATCAATTCGCTCTCCTGCATTTTCGCCATACACCCGAGTCGAGGACACCACGACAATACGTTGCACGGGATGTACTTTGAGTGCGTTGACAATGGGCAATACACTGTCAAGATAGGTTTGCTGATAGGCTGCTATACCACTCTGTGCAGGGGCCAATACCACATACACCATATCAACAGGTGGCAGTTTACTTAAATCCAGCTGATGAATATCCTGAATATAATGGGTCGCGTAACAATCTGTTTTTTCACTGCGACTAATTGTGCTAATGTGGTGACCTTGCTCAAATAAGTGTTTAGCGACACGCTGAGATGTTTTACCATAACCAATAAATAAAATATGCATACACACCTTTGAGCAGAGATGACATCAGTTCAGCAATTACAAGGCGTTGGTGCTGCCGCAGCGACCCTCTTAGAAAAGCTTCATATTTTTAGCACGGATGATTTGTTATTCCATCTTCCCCGTGACTATGAAGATCGTAGCACTATTATTCCAATGAATCAGCTGATCGTTGGACGAAGTTACTTGCTTGAAGGTGAAGTTCGTTCTGTCGATTTCCCTCCGGGGAAAAAGAAATCGCTCGCAGCTCTGCTACAAGATGATTTTGGCAAGGTAACCTTGCGCTTTTACCATATTTATAAAGGTCTGACAGATCGTATCCAAATGGGGCAACGATTACGGATTTTTGGTGAAGTTCGAGTTGGTGCACGGGGTTTGGAGTTGTATCATCCCGAAATTCAAGTAATCCAGCAACATACTGCTTTACCTAAGACACAACTCACTGCGATTTACCCCAGCACTGAAGGCTTAACTCAACCCAAGCTGCGTGAATACGTCCACCAAGCCTTGCAGCATCATAGTGATGACTTACCTGAATTACTGCCCAGCAAATACAGCAATGGCTATGAGCTTAAACAAGCGCTCCATTACATCCACGAGCCGCCGCTTAATGCCAATATGCTGCAACTCAATCAAGGTTCGCATCCTGCACAACAACGCCTGATTTTTGAAGAACTGGTTGCCCATCAAATTAGTTTACTCACCCGACGTGCCTATATTCGGCAAATTTCTGCACCTCGCTTTAGCAGCAGTAAAGTACTTGCAAAGAAACTCTTGGAAGGCTTGCCCTTCCAAATGACCAATGCACAAAAACGGGTGTCCAAAGAAATTCTGCAAGATCTTAAACAAGATCAACCGATGCTACGCTTGGTGCAAGGTGATGTGGGCGCAGGTAAAACCTTAGTAGCTGCAGTCGCTGCCTGCCATGCCTTAGAAGCGGATTGGCAAGTAGCCCTCATGGCACCAACTGAAATTTTAGCCGAACAGCATTACTTAAACTTTAAACGCTGGTTTGAACCCTTAGGCATTCAGGTGGCATGGCTATCAGGCAAACAAAAAGGCAAAGCCAGAACTCAAGCGGAACAACAAATCAAAGAAGGTCATGCGCAACTAATCGTAGGTACGCATGCTCTGTTTCAAGACACTGTTGGATTTTCTAAACTTGGCTTGGTGATTATTGACGAACAACATCGTTTCGGTGTCGATCAACGTCTTGCCTTAAGAAATAAGGGTGCAGATCAATTTACGCCACACCAATTAGTGATGACGGCAACACCGATTCCCCGTACTTTAGCGATGAGTGCATATGGGGATTTAGACACCTCGATTATTGATGAATTACCTCCTGGACGAACCCCAATTCAAACCGTAACGATTCCATTAGAACGTCGTGAACAGGTATTACAACGCATTGCCAGCAATTGCCGCGAAGGTAAACAAGCCTATTGGGTCTGTACCTTAGTGGAGCAATCTGAAACGCTGGATGCGCAAGCTGCAGAAGCCACTTATCAAGAAATTAAAGAACGCTTTCCAGACATCAATATTGGTTTGGTTCACGGCAAAATGAAGGCCGATGAAAAACAAGCGGTGATGCAAGCATTTAAAGACAATCAATCCCAACTGTTAATTGCCACTACAGTCATTGAAGTCGGGGTCGATGTCCCGAATGCCTCGATTATGGTGATTGAAAATGCAGAACGCTTAGGCCTTTCCCAACTGCATCAACTTCGTGGACGCGTGGGTCGTGGTGCAACCGCCAGTTTCTGTGCCCTACTGTATAAAACCCCATTATCGCAGAATGGACAGGAACGGCTTTCAATTTTACGTGAAAGCAATGATGGCTTTATCATTGCAGAAAAAGACTTAGAAATTCGAGGTCCTGGAGAACTGTTAGGTACTAAGCAGACAGGAGATATGGGCTTTCGCGTGGCACGTTTAGAACGGGATGATCATTTGCTTACCCAAGCACATTATGTGGCAGAGCAAATTCTAAAGGACTATCCACAACATGCCGAAGGACTACTCAAGCGCTGGCTGCCTGAGGCCCCAAGATATGCCTATGTTTAAACAACTTGGCACATCAGCACAGCAGCTTTTTGATTATTTTACACCTTGTAATCTCTGTGATATCGGCATGAAACGCCAGTTTGGTGTTTGCCACAGTTGCTGGCAACAACTGCCTTGGTTAAAGCAAAGCATTGAACGTAACCAGCAACAAGTCTTGGTTGCATGCCATTATCAATATCCAATTGATCGCTTGATTCAACAATTCAAATACGAGCAGAAACTGCATCATCAAAGAATATTAGATGGCCTGCTATTACAACTCAGACTTCCTAAAGTACATGCGATTGTACCAATGCCTGTTTCGATTGATCGCCTAACAGAACGTGGTTTTAATCAGGCCCTGCTATTGGCCAAGACACTAAGCGCTCACCTGAATGTTCCCGTGTGGCAGCCGGTACAACGCTTGGCTCAACACTCACAAAAAGGCTTGTCACGCTTAGAGCGTATGGAAAATATTGAGCAACAATTTGTGGCAGCACCGCCTAACTCAATTCGTTATCGCAAAGTCCTTATTCTCGATGATGTCCTGACCACAGGCAGTTCGATTCGTGCTTTATCTAAGGTACTGACCCAACTCGGCTGCCAACAAATCTATAGTGCCTGCATAGCAGCCGCACAAGTACAACAAACTAATTCACTTGATTTTGCTGACACCACGGAATCACAATTTCTTTCGTTAAGGGCGCAAGTAAAGTAAATTGATCATCTAAATCAATCCATTTCATTTCTGCGATTTCGGCTGCAATTTGCGGTGGCTGTTTTAATTCAACCGCGTAGACATAGCTCACTAAAACATGATCAGGTTCATTGGCTGCTGCTGTTTCAAAACGACCAATGAATTGTTTCAGCTCACATTCACAACCAATTTCCTCCAAAATCTCACGTTGCATCGTGATTTCAGGTGCTTCATCCATTTCCAATTTGCCGCCCACTTGCATAAATGCATGTGTGTTTTGCTTGCGTACTAATAACAATTGATTGTGTTCATTCAAAATCACGGCAGCCGCGACGGTGATAATTTTCACTCATTGATCCTCAAGCCTGAATTTCAGCAGTCGACATCCATTTCGGTGTCGCTGGTTGATAATTTGAAAATGCCGTAAGAATATCCTCAATTTGTTCCGCCACAATCAACTTATCGACAAAACGCTCCTGACTAAAGCCGCGCTCAACCGAGCCCTGAATCATTTGGATCAAGCCATCATAGAAGCCGTCCACATTTAAAAATGCGCATGGTTTCTGATGAATCCCCAATTGGCTCCATGTCCATTGTTCAAAAATTTCTTCCAGTGTTCCAGCACCACCTGGTAAAGCCACAAAGGCATCGGATAGCTCAGCCATTTTAGTTTTACGCTCATGCATATTCTTAACGATATGCAATTCAGTTAAACCCGTATGTGCTAGTTCTCGGTCGACCAAAGCATCAGGAATCACCCCAATCACTCGCCCACCCGCCTGTAATGCACTATTGGCGACCACTCCCATTAGACCAGAACGACCACCGCCGTAAACCAAGGTTTTTCCCTGTGCAGCAATTGCCTGACCAGTCGCCTCAGCCATTTGCTGATAAATGGGATCATTACCGAGAGAAGAACCACAGAAAACACATATAGAATTCATACAATTAAAACCGTTTTATATAACTGTCATGCTGATAAAGTAGGCTATGTAACAAGATTTTTGAGAAAATAACGTTTAGGCAAGTGTTTTTCGTTTCATCCTTGTCTAAAATACACCCTGCTTTCGGTAAACGACCGAAAACATTACACCGACTGCGCGAGGAAAAAAGACATGCTTGAAGCCTTTTATGCCACAGAGCGCGGTAGTCTAGAAGATGCAACCATCAACGGAGGTTTCGATCTCCACCCCGAACTGGTCTGGATTGATCTCATCGCTCCTTCCCAAGAAGAACAACAATGGGTTCTGGATGCGTATGACCGAAACTTACCGACCTTAAAATCGCTTGAAGATATTTCCTCATCTGCACGATTTTACCGTGATGATGATGGAATTTTGCATATCAGTACCTATTTTTTAACAAAGAATAAAAACTTTCAAGTCGATGGTGATACAGACGACTCCTTACCCATGTTAGCAATGGTACAAACGGTTGCATTTATTTTGCATAAAGATCGCCTATTTACCATGCGTGGTGAAAAGTTGGTTGCCTTCCGTGCCTTTCGTGCCCGCGCACGTCGTAATGACTATGATATGGATTATAAAGATCCCACATGGATCTTGCTCGGCCTACTTGAAGCGAAACTGGATGAACTTGCGGATATCTTGGAAGATATCCACAAGGACTTGGAACGATATTCCACAGAAGTCCTGAATAACCATCATCGCGAGAAAATTTTAGACCTTGATGACATGATTACCCGCTTAGCCCAGCAAGAAGATATGCTGGGAAAGGCACAACTCTGTTTAATTGATTTACGCCGTGTATTGACCTTTTTAGCACGCCCGCGTGCATTAGGCAGTCACATTTATGATGCCGACATTCGCGAGTTAAGTGAAGACGTTCGCTCTCTAGTCGAACATGATGCCTTCTTATTCCAAAAAGTGCGATTCTTACTGGATACCACTTCTGGATTCATTAATACTGAGCAGAACGACACGATTCGTCGATTCTCGATTTTACCCAGTATGCTTGCGCCCCCAATGCTGATCGCGAGTATTTATGGGATGAACACCGATGTACTACCTTTTGCTCATGGCAGCCTCAGTTTTTGGATTGTGATTGGTATTCTGATGGCCTTCCTCGTCTTGCCAATGTTTTACTTCCGTTGGAAGAAATGGATCTAATAATAAAAAAGCACCTGACGGTGCTTTTTTATTTCGACAAGATTTTGATCAAATCAATTTCAAATCGTCTTGTAAATGGCAAGCTTGGATGATTTTCAACATCTTCTCAGACACATTTTTGAAGTGTAGACCTTTATTTTCAGGTGTTTGACGCAACCATTGCACCAATACCGCCAAAGATAAAGTATTGCCTTGTTCAAGCTGGGCCAAATCAACAACCAAAGGAAAATTCTGATGTTGCTGAATATGCTTTAAACCAGCCTGATAAATCTGTTCTGCATTTTCAAAATTAATTGTCTTTGACACAATTAATTGCTGATCAATATATTGAATCACCCGTCACCTACTTATTTTTTGCTAACAGCAGCATCTGCATCTGGTTTAAATGTCGCAATCGCTTTATTGATGTCACCACCATTACGTTGAACCGTTGCCGCAAACTGATTACGGAATTGCAAACCAAGGTCAATACCAGACACATTGATATTACGTACCTTCCATTGATCGCCTTTGTCGGTTAACTGGAACGATACTGGAATTTTTTCACCATTGTGCAAGAAGTCTAAAGTCACCACAGGGTTTTTACTGTTGGTCGATTTAAACGGACGCATCGTGTAGCTTTCGTTGGTATATTTAGCGAAAGCACCACCATAGTTCTCAATAATGACCGCACGGAAGTTTTGTTCAAACTGAGCACGTTGAGCAGCATTGGTGTATTGGTTATTCGCATACGTCCCTAACACAATACGGGTAAATGCTTGTGAGTCCACATACGGGTCAAGATTCTGACGAATAATCGTTCTGACCAGAGCTGGATTATTCTGTAATTTTGCATTATCTGCTTTTAAACGAGTAATCAAGCCATCAGCTACGCGCTTAACAAAATCAGGTGGGGTCTCTGTTGGTGCCGCAAATGCTGCACTTGCAAGCATTGTTGATAATACGCTTGCTGTTAGAGTTTGTTTCAATAATGTGTTCACTTCAATCTCCTAACCTGAATTACTCAACAAAAGAGGGTTCTGCTTCAGTCGCCGCTGGCTTTGAAGCTGGACTTTCTGTCGCTGTTGAGCTCGATGTGGCTTTACCAGCACCACCAGTAATAAACTTACTGATTAAATCTTCTAAATCCATTGTACCTTGGGTATTTGAAACTACATCACCACGTTTTAAGTAGTTCACACCACCACCTGGGACAACTTTCAAATATTTCTCACCCAATAGACCATTGGTTGCAACCATAATATAAGCATCTTCATCAAGGCTGGTGATGGAGGTCATGTTAGCAATAAGTTGCTGTTCCATTTCTTTTTGTTTCGCAGCATCAGCTTGTTGATAATCAGCACTATAGTGCAATTCTTCAAGTGCATTCTTTTGCACTTCTTTCAGTTGCTCTGGGCTAAAACTGGTCAACTTACCATCTAGATCAAATTTTACAGTTGCCAAACGTGTCACTGGATCAAGTGTAATTGATTCAACACGGCCAATGGTTACACCGCTCATGGTGACTTTCGCGCGTGCTTTTAAACCGTTTACGTTATCAAACTGCGCTGTCATGCTGTAGCTATCACGTAAATTAGTACCAACTAAACCACTGACTTTCATCGCAAGAAAAAATAGAGCGATACCGAAGATAATGACAAAAATACCTACGGCCAGCTCACTAGTACGTGATTTCATTAAATCCCTCCGAACATGACCGCAGTCAACACGAAATCAAAACCTAATACACAAAGTGAAGAATATACGACCGTTCTGGTCATTGCAGTCGCGATACCTTCTGGCGTCGGATCACAAGCATAACCTTGATATACCGCTACCCATGTACAAATTAAAGCAAATACAATGCTTTTGATGATAGTGCCGTTAAAAACGTCATGCCAGAATTGTACGCTACTTTGCATACCGCCCCAGAATGAGCCTTCATCCGCACCCAAGAAATCAACACCCACCATCTTGCCACCAATAATACCAATGGTTGCAAAGATCACAGTCAGCATCGGAAGACTGACAATTCCCGCCCATAAACGTGGCGACACGATTTGTCTGAGCGGATCAACTCCGATCATTTCCATGCTGGCAAGTTGTTCACTTTGTTTCATGGAACCAATTTCAGCAGTTAATGCTGAACCGGCACGACCTGCGAAGAGCAATGCAGCAACCACGGAAGCCAATTCACGCAATAGTGTCAATGAAATCGCAGTACCTAGCATTGCCTCACTACCAAAGGTGACCAGAATGCTATACATCTGCAAACCAAGAACAGCACCAATAAACAAGCCAGAAACAGCGATAATCAGCAGGGACATCACCCCGACACGATACATTTGGTAAATAAAGCGCTGAAATCCACCTTTCGATGGCATGGAAAATAAAACTTGCAGAAGCATCAGTGCCGCAGCACCAATCCCCTTTATCCGCTCAATAACGAGTCTACCTAACCAGGCAATCGCATTCATGGACGAACCTCGTTATCTAAATATGCTTGGTGAGTAAATTGATATTCGACAGGTCCCTCAATCGAACCTGTTAAAAACTGGCGTACAAATGGTGATGCATGATTTTTTAATTGTTCAGGTGAACCTTCACCCTGAATTTTGCCTTCAGCAACCACATAAATATAATCAGCAATCGATAAGGTTTCTGCAACATCATGCGAGACGATAATCGTGGTTAAATCTAAAGCATCACGCAAAGAACGGATTAAGCGGGTCAAAACACCCATCACGATCGGATCTTGGCCTGCAAATGGCTCATCGTACATAATCAATTCAGGGTCTAACGCAATCGCACGTGCCAAAGCAACACGACGGTTCATCCCGCCGGAAAGCTCTGATGGCATCAACTGCTCAGCTCCACGCAAGCCCACTGATTCAAGTTTTAACGCAACTAACTCTGCAATAATATGTTCGGGTAATTTGGTATGTGCGCGGATGGGAAAAGCGACATTTTCATAGGTCGACATATCGGTAAATAATGCACCACTCTGGAATAGCATTCCCATACGTGCACGTGCAGCGAATAATTCTTGACGCGACATTGTCGCAATATCTTTACCGTCGAGCAGCACTTCACCATGATCAGGAAGCAATTGGCCACCAATCAAACGTAATAAAGTCGTCTTACCCGTACCAGACGGTCCCATAATTGCAGTAATTTGACCACGTCGAATTTTAAGACTGATATCGTCATAAATGACGCGTTCTCCTCGATTAAAGCTCAAGTTTTTAACTTCAATTAAGGCTTCGGTATCGAGAGGAGATTTGTTATTCATAATGGCATTCATTCCTGCACTTTTTATGCACGCATACTATACACTGAAACATTAAACGCTTGTTTTTATTTTGATAACCGATGGTACGAAGATTATTTAATTTATGTAGTTATTCTTCGAATCAGTTTGGCTGGTGGTATGTTGAGAATTGACATTAAAAGCATCAGAGTGACTGGTATCAAAAAGTGCATAGGCAAAGAACAAGCCATTACAAAGCATCAGAATGACAAATAGACACGGCAGTCCTTCACTACACATGAAAGACCACATTTGACTCAAAAGACTTTTATTTTGCTTAACCCTATTCATTTCTTATATAAAATTTGAATTAGTACACATTTTTAAGATTTTACATGACTAGCACAAAATAAAAAAGCCAGTTTTTCAACTGGCTTCTTGTTTTCATCGGTTTTTAACGATTAAAAATCGTTTTTGCGACGACGGTCACCACCGAAAGTTTCTTCACGTGTACCGCGTGCTGGGCTATCTTCACCAAACTTACGTTTTGGACGATCTTCACCACCGAAGCTGCGTTTTGGACGATCTTCACCACCGAAGCTACGCTTTGGACGGTCATCACCACCGAAGCTACGCTTACGGTCGCCAAAACCACCTTCACGTTGAGCAGGACGATCACCAAAATCACGTTTTGGACGGTCGCCGAAGCTACCTTCACGACGTGGTTTGTAATCTACACGGTTGCCACGG
This sequence comes from Acinetobacter sp. UBA991, assembly GCF_002292065.1. NCBI lineage: Bacteria > Pseudomonadati > Pseudomonadota > Gammaproteobacteria > Moraxellales > Moraxellaceae > Acinetobacter > Acinetobacter sp. UBA991. The sequence continues at coordinate 36,969 of NZ_DBBF01000043.1, forward strand.
TTGTCATCATTCGAATCAAAACGCGGTTTATCATTGAAACCACCTTCACGACGTGGGCGATCAGAGTTGAACTCGCGACGTGGACGATCTTCACCACCAAAACTACGCTTTGGACGGTCTTCGAAACCACCTTCACGACGTGGACGATCAGAGTTGAACTCGCGACGTGGACGGTCTTCAAAACCACCTTCACGGCGTGGACGATCTGAATTAAATTCGCGGCGTGGACGGTCTTCGAAACCACCTTCACGGCGTGGACGATCTGAATTGAATTCGCGACGTGGACGATCTTCACCACCAAATGATGGACGTTCGCCACGAGGCTTGTCATCGAAGCTACGACGTGGACGGTCATCACCACCTTCACGGCGTTTGAAATTGCTTTCGCCTTCAAAACGACGACCACCACCGAAACCGCCACGACCGCCATCACGACCGCCACGACCACGACCACCGCCATCACGGCCACGACCACCACCATCACGACCTGAACGCGCAGGAGGTGGAGATGGCTCAAGACCTTCAATTTCAGATACATTTAAACGTGCATCTAAGTAATCTTCTAACGCACGGATTTTACCACGCTCGCGGTAAGTCGCTAAAGTAACGGCTTGACCTGTACGACCAGCACGACCTGTACGACCGATACGGTGTACATAGTCTTCGTTTTTCATCGGTAAACCGAAGTTAATTACGTGTGAAATTGTTGGTACGTCTAAACCACGTGCTGCAACGTCAGTCGCAACTAAGATTTTTGCACGACCTTCACGAATGCTACGTAAACGACGGTTACGAACGGTTTGTGGCATTGCACCGTGCAACGCAACAACTGAGTGACCAGCTTCAGCTAATTCTTCAGCAAGCATATCTGTATCTTCTTGCGTGCTTGCGAATACAACAGCTTGATCTACTGATTCGTCAGATAACCAATGCGTAAGTAATTTTTTCTTGTGTTCGAAACCATCAGTCCAATGCAATGTTTGCGTTACATCAGTATTGGTACTGTGACCAGTTTCAATTGCAATACGTTGTGGATCATTCATCATGCGCTCAGCAAGACGGATAATACGATCCGCAAATGTTGCAGAGAACATTAATGTTTGTTTACGGTTTGCAGCTAATTCACCAATTGCTTCTAGATCTTCAGAGAAACCTAGATCAAGCATACGGTCTGCTTCATCAACAATTAATGATTCAACTTTATCAAGTTTAATTTGACGACGGTTTACAAGATCAAGTAAACGACCTGGAGTCGCAACAACAACTTGTGCACCTTTAAGCTGTTGAATTTGCTTACCAAAAGGCATACCACCCATGATTGCAGCAATACGAACACCTTTCATGTGACGTACAAATGCAATTGCGTCTTGGCTCACTTGTTGAGCCAATTCACGGGTAGGAGAAATAACTAAAATTGTAGGCTGAGTGACTGCTTTCATACGGTCTTTAAAAGAAACAAATGCTTCTTCGCCCGCTAACGCATTTAACGTAGGTAATAAAAATGCGGCAGTTTTACCTGAACCAGTTTGGCTCGAAACTAATAAATCTTTCCCTTCTAATGCAGCGGGAATCGCTTGTTCTTGCACAGGAGTTGGTGTAGTAAAACCTAAACCTTCAAGCGCTTGTTGTAAGGTTTCGTGTAAAGAAAATTCGGCAAAAGTTTTGCTCATAGAGAGTTTCACCCTAATGGGTGCTCCATTTTAATAAATGCTAAAAAATAGACATCGGCAACAAGCGGCAAAGCGACTCAAGCTGAAAAATAGATGAAGTTCAGCGGCGATCCGAATAACGACGATGTGGACTTAACGCACGCTTGATTACTGCTTCAACCTGAAGAATCGCTAAGCGATTTGGGCGCAAGATGTGGTCCTCTCTACGGACAGCGTGCGCTAATAATGAATAGAACTGAATGTTCAGGTAATGAACTGGAATTTAAGTGCGTGGGCGGATTATAGCAGAATAATTTTAAAAGTCACCCTTTTTAATAGGTTTTTCTATTTCACCCTCTTTATTATTTGTATCCAGACGATAATGACGACCTCAAAACAACATATTTAAAATAATTTATATTCCAATATAAACATAATTATCAGCAAGTTAAAAACTTATTATGCCTTACTCTTTTGTTAACATTCTTATTGTACAGTTAAACTAAGTTCGATAGATCCCTGCTTTACTTTATTAAGGGTATCCAGTATTTGTTTCACATTTGCAGCAACTTGATCAGGAATCTGATCCGTCAAAAGTACCCGACACTTCAAATTCGAATAAAGCTGAAATCTCTGCCTAATCTTTAATTCTTCTTTTGCTCGAACAGGATTCAAGTAAGCTCGATTCATTTGCCTTGCTACAATTTCTTGAACATATGTTTCCAATGCGAGTGAAGGTAACATTAAAAAAGTAAAAATATGGCTCTCTATTTCATCTTTGATTTTCATATAGTCTTGTTGAATATCATGGGGATAGGCCATAAATCCAGAGGAACATACAATGATCATTATTTTATTCAAATCGTATTTTATTTGAAGCTGCATAAAAAGCTGAATGTTACGCGCTGCATATTCTTTATAACCATGTTGAATAATGTACTGAGTAATATCTCCTTCACTTTGCATAAAATATTCATCTAAATCATAGTAGTCAAAACCAAACTCCGCCGAGAGCAACTTGGCTACAGTAGTCTTACCAGCACCACCTGGGCCAATAAAATAGATAAGCAATTGATTTTACCTTATTTCGAATAACGCATAAAAAAGCCCTCAAATATTGAGGGCTTTTTTAGAATTCGGCAAATTATTTTGCAGCATCGCCCCAAGCAGGAACTACGGTTTGCATCAATGGCTTTAACATCTTGAGTGAACAAGCAATCACTTGACCATTATCCAATGAATCATTGCCACCACGAGCATCAACAATAACACCGCCCGCTTCTTTCACAATCAACTCACCTGCAGCGATATCCCATGGTTTTAAGCCAAGCTCAAAGAAACCATCAAAACGGCCTGCAGCAACATAAGCCAAATCAAGTGCAGCTGAACCACCACGACGGATTTGCGCACCAGATTTAGTCACTGCCAATAATGAAGCAAAATGCTGTTCTGCATAAGAAATGATTTCGCCATTACGTTTTGCACGGTATGGATGACCAACAGCAAGGAAAGTGTTTTCTAAGCTTTCTTTTACATTGACACGGATACGGCGTTGGTTCATCACTGCACCACGACCGCGGCTTGCAGAGAATAATTCATCACGCACAGGATCATAAATCACGCCGTGTTGAGTAACACCTTTATGTTGTACAGCAATAGAAATACAGAAATGTGGGAAACCATTAATAAAGTTTTGTGTGCCATCTAAAGGATCAATCACCCAGCACCAATCTGCATCGTGACCTTTACCTTCTTGCATACCAAACTCTTCGCCAAGGAAGCTGTGGTTTTTATAGCTTTTACGGAGGGTATCAATTGTAAGTTGTTCCAAGTAACGATCGACGCGCGTTACTGGACCATCGATGCCTTTTTCTTCAACTTGCAAATCGAGTTTATGACGATTTTGATGTGCCTTTAAAAGCTCTTGACCAACTGTTTGAGCCGCACGCGCAGCCATAACCACCATAGGTTCCATTGAACACCCACTACAAATTTGAAGATTTTGACAAAGAATAATGCATAAAAGCGCGTATATTCTAGCAAATATAAGCGCTTTTAGGGGAAAAATGTTGCGAAAAATTATTTTCGCTTTTACATGAGCTTATAGATTAAAACCAAGCTCGCTCAATTGAAGTTAAAATTCCCTGACTGTCTAAACCACAATCTTGCAACATTTGCTGATGCGTTGCCTGATGTAAGAAGCTATCTGGCAAACCAATATTCAAAATCGGCTTAAGAATCTTCGCATGTGCTAAGAACTCATTCACAGCACTCCCCGCACCAGCCATCACGGCATGTTCTTCTACCGTTACAAACAGCTGGGTCCGTGGAGCCAACTCACGAAGCATTTGCTCATCTAAAGGCTTCACAAAGCGCATATTCACCACACGCACACCCATCGAGTGTTTGTTCGCAAATTGCTGAGCGGCTTCTACCGATGCTGCAACACGACTACCAAAAGCAAGGACACTGATCTGCTGTTCAGCATCCACATTAAATTCAGCAACGATTTCAGCTTTACCAATTTCCATCGCTGTCATTTGCTGTTGAATCTCAACGCCTGTACCCACCCCACGTGGATAGCGCACTGCCGTTGGCCCTTTGTAGAGATAAGCGGTATGCAGCATTTGGCGGCATTCGTTTTCGTCTTTCGGTGCCATGATCACCATGTTAGGTACGGTACGCATATAGGCGTAATCATAAGCACCAGCATGGGTTGGGCCATCTTCACCCACTAAACCAGCTCGATCAATACCAAAGGTGACATCCAGATTTTGCAAGGCAACATCATGAATCAATTGATCATAACCACGTTGTAAGAAGGTTGAATAAATCGCAACAACGGGTTTAAGACCTTCACATGCCATACCTGCAGCTAAAGTCACTGCATGCTGTTCTGCAATGGCAACATCAAAGAAACGCTCAGGATATTGCTGCGCAAATTTAACCATACCAGAGCCTTCACACATCGCTGGGGTAATTGCGAGTAAACGATCATCTTGCGCTGCTTCATCACATAACCATTGCCCAAATACATCTGAATATTTTGGCGGTGATTTTTTTGCAGGTGTAGTTGCTGCTGGTGCAATCTTGGTAATGGCATGATAGGTAATCGGATCGGCTTCCGCTGGTGCGAATCCTTTCCCTTTTTTCGTATAAATATGAACCAGACGTGGACCTTTACGCTTTTTAAGCGCATGGAAAACTTGCGCCAACTGATCCACATCATGACCATCAAATGGCCCAAAATAATCAAAACCAATTGCTTTAAATAAGTTATCCGCGGCGTCTGTCGCAGATTGGTGTAAACGAGAGTTATATGTCCACTTCGGGTGCGGTTGAACATAGGCTTCGCCTTGTTCATTTACATTGACCAGTTGGCCTGTTTCCCAAATCGCAGCCAAATGTTTTGCAAAACCACCGGTACTGCACGAAATCGACATATCATTGTCATTTAAGACGACGATCAAGTCTGCATCATGCGCAACCGCATCATTCATGGCTTCAAAAGCCATGCCCGCTGTCATTGCACCATCGCCCACAATTGCCACAACGTCGCATGGATCGTTCTGATAACGACGCGCCAAGGCCATACCTAAACCTGCCGAAATTGCAGTAGATGAATGTCCAACACCAAAGGTATCGAACTCAGATTCATCACGCGCTGGAAATGCAGCTAAACCATCTTTACTACGAATCGTGGTAATTCGATCACGACGACCTGTCAGCACTTTATGAGGATAAGCTTGATGGCCCACATCCCACACTAAACGGTCATTAGGTGTGTTAAAACAATAATGCAGCGCAACGGTCAGTTCAACTACACCTAAATTTGCACCAAAGTGACCGCCACTTTGCCCTGCTGCATACAAAATATATTGACGTAACTCATCTGCAACTTGTACAAGTTGGCTTTGCTCGAGCTGACGTAATTGTTGCGGATGATCAATTCCATCTAACAATGGCGTAACAGGGCGTTGAGTTGGAATTTCGGTATACAACATAATGTGGCAAAGCCTTTTTAAGCCTGGCAAGTCCGAAGCTGGGTTTTAAATGGGGGCAATCATACAATTAAATACGATCTACCTTCAATCAGCCACACGTGCGAATGATGTAGTGCTGAACATTCTCATGCAAATTTTAAAGAATGACCCTTAGATTATCCTGAATTATGTCACTGTTTATCAACCATTATTGTGTGCTTTGTATGAAAAAGAAAAAGTTATGTGAAAAATCAGAAATTCCAGTTCACGCAATCTTCAAACATTAGGCTATACTCGAACTGTTTTTATTATCATAGTGAGCTCTCTGTGCCGATTGAATTTATTGCAACATCAAAGCTTCCCACCGCTTTTGGTGACTTCAATATTTCCGTGTTTCAAGACCCTGCAACAGGTGAAGAACATGTGGCGCTATCTAAAGGTTTAGAAACGGCTCCAGATCAGCCTGTACTCGTGCGCATCCATTCAGAATGCTTAACAGGCGATGCTTTCGCTTCACTCAAGTGTGATTGTGGACCGCAACTACAAGCCACACAAAGCTTGATCAATGAAGCTGGTCAAGGCGTGATTCTTTATCTCCGTCAAGAAGGCCGTGGTATCGGTTTAACCAATAAGATTCGTGCTTATGCCTTGCAAGATCAAGGACATGATACGGTTGATGCGAACCTGTTATTGAACTTGCCTGCTGATGCGCGTCGATATGATATGTGCAGCATTATGTTGGATCACCTTCAGATTAAAGAAGTGAAACTACTGACCAATAACCCGCTTAAATTAAAAGCCTTGACTGATCTCGGCATCAATGTGGTTGAGCGTGTTCCATTAACGGTAGGTCGCAATCCTTTCAATGAACAATATTTAAAAACCAAACGTGAGCGTATGGATCATCTCTATAAAAAAGATGACTTTTAATTCATTTTTCAAAACGTTTAAAAATAAATCAGTTAAAGGGTTTTTATTGTAAAAAATAAAAAAACCCTTACTTTTTTTATGGGTTTTATGTTTTGATATAAGCAATCCCTAGATCACTTTCAGAGGATCATCATGCAGCATCCAACTTCAGTTGATATTCAACGTGTTCGCGAATTTTTACTCGATCTACAGGCACGGATTTGTGCAGGACTAGAGCAACAGGAACGTGCAGGCGGTGGTACCGCGGAATTTATCATTGATGATTGGCAACGAACCGAAGGTGGCGGTGGCCGCTCTCGTGTTTTGCAAAATGGTGAAGTGATTGAAAAAGGTGGGGTCATGTTCTCCCACATCAATATTAGTAAACTCCCCGCTTCTGCAACTGAACGGCATCCACAAATTGCTGGGGCGAAAGCACAGGCACTGGGCGTATCCTTAGTGATTCACCCGAAAAACCCAAATATTCCAACCTCTCATGCCAATGTTCGCCTATTTGTGGCTGAGCCTGAAGGTCAAGATCCAGTGTGGTGGTTTGGTGGTGGTTTCGACTTAACCCCATTTTATCCAGATGATCAAGATGTTCAAAACTGGCATCAAACTGCGTATGACTTATGTCAGCCTTTTGGCGAAAATGTCTATGCTGAACACAAACAATGGTGTGATGATTATTTCTACCTAAAGCATCGTGATGAACAACGTGGTGTCGGTGGTTTATTCTTTGATGATTTAAATCAATGGGATTTTGAAACCTGCTTTAAATATATCCAAGCTGTAGGCAACGGTTATTTAGCCGCGATCTTGCCGATTTTTGAAAAGCACCGTGAACAACCATATACTGAAGCACAGCGTGAGTTCCAACTGTATCGTCGTGGTCGTTATGTCGAATATAACTTGGTCTATGACCGCGGTACTCTGTTTGGCCTACAAACTGGTGGTCGTATTGAATCAATCTTGGTGAGTTTGCCGAATCTTGCAGGTTGGTCGTATCGCCCTGAGTGGGATGCGGACTCGGCAGAAAAGCGTCTTACCGATTATTATCTAAAACCAAGAGATTGGTTAGGTTTGAATGCTTAACCATCTAAAAGCCAAAGCAACCATCTGCTTTGGCTTTTTTCTTAGTCTAAACGCATCCGATATTCAATGATTCCTGGCTTTTCTGCAATCCAGTCATAGAGTTTCTGTGCCGTATGATTCGTTTCCTGTGTATGCCAGTATAAGCGTTCACACTGATGTTCCCTCGCTTGTTGCTGTACGTATTCGATTAATCGCTTTCCGATCTGCTGCCCTCTTTGCGCTGGTGAAACGAATAAATCTTCTAAATAACAATAGCTATTTTTCGCCCAAGTTGAACGGTGAATGACGTAATGTACAAAGCCTAAAAGCTGATCTCCTTGTTTTGCAACCGCACAATAGACAGGCTCAGTTTGATCAAAAAAACGTTGCCATGTGGTTTGTGTGATGGCGCTAGACAGTTCCACGTTGTAAAAATTCTGATAGGCCAGCCAAAAGGGTATCCACTGTTGATAATTATCTTGTTGCACAGGAGTCACTTGGATGTCTTGATGCTGCATGAAATTTTCCTTAAATTTTATGGTCTTGGAAATGAGAGTTAGCAGTGTAGTTTTGATTGTGGATGGTTTATAAGATACAGTTTTGATTTATTTGACAGTACCAGTTTACTCGAAATGAAAAATTCATCCGCTGCTCATTTTCCTCATCTCGTCTTAGCTCAAGGCAACATTAAAGACGCCTTATACACGGCCTTACATACTGCCATTCTAGATGGCAGGCTCCATGCTGGAGTAAAGCTTCCATCAAGTCGTGCTTTAGCAGAAATGATGTCCATCTCTCGTAATTCCGTTTTAGCAGCATTAGAGCGCTTATTGGATGAAGGTTATCTCATCACCAAACCGAGTTCAGGAACCTATGTCAGCGCGGTTATCCCCGACCAATTGATTCATGCGCAAACCCAAACACCGATTGATCACCTTGTGACGACTCAGCATTTGGATGTTAATCCAAACCTTGTGCAACATCTTAAAACTTGGCAATTACAGCAAGCGTCACAAGAAAAACGAATGTTTCATGTAGGTGTCGGATGTGTTGATCTTTTTCCACACTCCCTTTGGGGAAAACTGCTTGGCCGAGCCTGGCGACAGTCATACCACCAACTCGGGCAAGCTTATGACCCTTGTGGTTATTTACCCCTACGACAAGCAATTTGCGACTATGTCCGCTCAACCCGCGGCTTGAATTGCACAACACAACAAATCTTAATTGTGAACGGAACCCAACAAGCCATCCATTTAACCGCTTTCGCCTTATTGCAGAAGCAGGATCAGGTCTGCATGGATGAACCTGGTTATGATGCAGCTTTAGCAGTTTTTCAGAGTTTTGGAGCAAGAATACAACCCATTTTAACTGATGATGAAGGGATGAATATTCCAAGCATCATGCAAGATCATGCACAAAGCAAACTGATTTATACAACACCCTCACACCATTTTCCATTAGGCGGCACATTGAGTTTAAAGCGCCGCTTAATGCTGTTGGAGTGGGCTGCGCAACAGCAAAAGTGGATTTTTGAAGATGACTATAATAGTGAGTTTCGTTACGGCTCTCGTGCTATTCAAGCCTTACAAGGGTTAGATCAGCAACAACGTGTGATTTACTCGGGAACCTTTTCCAAAATGATGTTTCCTGAGTTTCGTTTAGGGTTTATGGTCATTCCTGATTCATTGATGGATCTTTTTTGTCTTGCTAAAAAACAGATCGACAGCCAATGTTCCTATTTAGAACAAGTTGCTTTAAGCCTCTTTATCCAAGAGGGTCACTATGCGAGGCATGTCAGAAAAGTTCGTAAAACCTGTTTTGAGCGCCAACAGGTCTTGATTCGCGCGATCCAAACCTATCTCGCAGAGATTTTAACAATTCAAATAACTGACTCAGGAATACATTTACTCTGTTGGTTAAATCCAGATTGGACGGAACAAGAGTTTATTGCTTACTGCTTAAAGGTTGATTTGGCGGTTCAACCCCTTTCTCGATATTGCCAAACCGACGCTTCCCAAAGTGCAGTCTTATTTGGTTATGCCGCACATCAACCTGATGAAATTTGGCGCAATATCCAAAAGCTGGCTGAAGCCATCAAAGCATCCATGATCTGATTGCGATTAGATCAATAACTTTATACACTTCAGCTATTTTCTTCAGTTGATCGTCGTACAATGACCAAACAATTTGCTGTAATTGGAAATCCGATTGAACAATCCCGCTCACCTGAACTTCACCATGCATTCGCAGCAAAAACTGGGGTCGATCTTCACTATAAAAAAATTCTTGCGCCCTTAGATGGTTTCGAAAGTGCTGTAAAAGATTTCTTTGCGCACAACGGCATCGGCATGAATGTCACAGTACCTTTTAAGGAACAAGCCTTTGCTCTTTGCGACCAACTGACTGAACGCGCCAAGATCGCCAAAGCAGTCAATACCTTATGGATGCAGGGTGGCAAACTATATGGTGATAATACCGATGGTCAAGGCTTAGTTGCAGCGATTCAGGCTTTGGGTTGGGAACTAAAAGAGAGTCGTATTCTCATTTTAGGGGCTGGCGGTGCAACCCGCGGTGTCATCTACCCTTTGGTACAGGCAGGCGCAAAACAGATTGTGATCGCTAATCGTACCCTTACCCGAGCTGAGCAACTCGTTGACGATTTAAAAGATGCTGTGCCGCACGCAGAACTTAAAGTAACAGGCTTAGACCAACTCGCTGGTGAGTTTGATGTTGTGATTAATGCAACCTCTGCGAGCTTAACAGGTGATGTCCTACAACTGCCTGAAAGTTTAGTGTTCCATCACGCTTATGAAATGGCTTATGGCAAACCATCTAGCTTTCTAGATCAGGCCAAACAACGCCAAATTCCATCTACTGATGGTTTCGGTATGCTGGTCGGTCAAGCGATTGAAGCATTCTCGATCTGGAATGGGGTAAAACCAGAACTAAAAGACTTTTTATAATCGCCAAAGCACAAAATAAAAAACCTGCACTTTGCAGGTTTTTTATTGGGATAAAGAAATTATTTAACTGTCAGCATCTTCTGATACACCTCTTTGAAAATCTCATAATCAATAAATTCGTTATGCTCGATTTTTAAAGACTGAATCGATTTTTCAGACAATTTATTCTTACGGGCATCCACAAACACTTGCCCTAAGATATTTGCGGTTTGTCCAAGTAAGATTTTTTCCTCACTTGAAGCACCATTCTCTTGTTCGAACTGGATTTGATATTGTTTGGCAAATAACTGCTGTGGCTGCTTATATTGTGCTTGTAGCTTTTTCCACGCTTGGCGATCTGTATCACCACGCATCGCATCCAACACAATACGATTCACTGCTTGACCTAATTTGTCATCAAACTGATCTTCATTTTCAAGATGATGTTTCTTCTGTAAAGCTTCAATGCTTTGCAGGGCTTTCCCTTTTGGATTATAAACCTCTTCATCGCCATACCAGTATGCATATACAGTGGCAATTTCTTGCAGCTCCTGGCTTGAAGAACGCTGTACAACCTGTGGTGTGCTTTCGGTCAATTTCGCAATGAATACTGCTTTATAGGTTTGATCATAGGCATGCGTAGCATCATAGCGTTGTTCTGCAATGACTTTGAGTTGATCTTCCAAAGTCATGGTATATGGTTCTGCTGAACGTTCTTGAACCCCTGCTTGACCTAATTTCTCAGAGAAGCTATTCACTGCTTGTTCCAACATCGAGCCTTTGCTTGCTTCTGACCAACTCTTCGCGCGTTTCAATTGTGCCTGATCAATTGGGGTGGCTTTGCCATAATTTGAAATCAACATATCTGCTTTGACACTAAAACGTGACTTCAATTCAGATAAGCCATAGTTCAAATCATAATCGAGTTTGACCGCACGCCCTTGAGCATCCAAGCCGACATCCATAACAAATGGATTTCGTTTCTCAACTCGTGGCAATGCTTTTGCAATATCCGCTTGATGCTTAATCCAAAGCGCTTTAAATGCCTGATCATCAATAAATTGATTTTGATCATATTCAGCAAACTGTTTTTCGACCGCTTGTAATTTAGTGATATAACTCAAGAAACCAGATTCTGCTTTCTGCTCACCAAAGACATCAATGTCATACATACTTTGGCAATACTGCGCATCACCATATGTGGTTTTTGGCGTATTTTGCAGGGCTGTACATTGCTCCTCGGTTAAACCTGCTTGCTCGTCTTCAGCGACTGTGGCCTCGACCGTACTATCCGCAGCAGCCTCGGCATAGGCCTTCTGCGCTGCTTGTGTTACATCTTCCGCCGCATCTGCGCTCTCATCGGCATAATCTTCTTCGGCATCCTCCACACCAAAATGTTTATTTACCAAGCGATATAGTTCTTGGCTAACCACACTGGCATCATCAGCCGAATCTTTTTTATCCAACAATGAAGCGGTTTTTCCTGATTTAGATGAACTTGCAGCATCAACTTCATTGGCAATCAGTTTCTCCAGATTCTCTTCTTTAATATTGAGAACACTTTGCATGAAGTATTTTTCATTGACTTTGCTATACAAATTGGCTTGTAAAATCAGCTCTTCAATCGAGCTTTTTAAACGAATCTTCTCGACCACACCGGCTGCTTGATCAGCAGAAGAAACCGGTAAGGCTTGAATGTTATTTTGATCGGCAAGACGATAATAGACGGCGCCAGAAGCTTTCACATATTCAGCAAATTTCTTGTAATCGACTTGCTTGAACATATCCTGATACTTGGAAAAATCTAAATACGCCAGATTATTTTGACTATCTTTATTGACCAAATACGGCATCAAAGCAAAGTAATTGATATAAAACTTATAGTTATTTAAATCTAATACCATCGGCACTTTAGCTTGAACCAATAAAGTTGGTTTTTCATAACGTGCGGTTAAATTAAATGAACCCATTTTCTGACGATAATGCACTGAACCATCATATTCAAATTGCATGTCATTCAGAACATTGGCCACGATTTGGGTGAACTTATCCACCTTGGTCTGACCATAGCTTTTTTGTTCTTGTGCAAGCGCAACATACAGCGCCTGTTTCTGTTTACTGTTTAAATTGACCTTTTGATCTCGTAAATATTGATCAACCTTTTGCTTGAGCGCTGCATCTAAAGGTGCATTGTCTGCTTTGGTATTTGTATTATTTTGCTGTGGTTCAACATGAATATTAAATTTGCCACGGTAATCATAGCTTGGATATTCATACATCGCATTAATACTATTGATTGCCTTCTGTTCCAGATTGGTCGAAGCTGTATTGGTTTTAATGACATGTTGTGAACATGCAGAAAGACTTAGACCCATTAAGCATAAAGTTAAATATTTTATACGCATAGCTTTACCAAACACCTTTATATCATTATATTTTCAAGTATAAAATTGAGTACTTTTCACATTTCATATCCGTTTTGAGACCAATAGAAAAGTGATTTTTTTACAAATTTCCCTTTTAGGAAATTCGCTTTTCTGACATTCTTTTCCCTAGTGGTTATCAATGTATTTTTATCACCATTGTGAATAATCAAAGTATCGAAACAGATAATCCAAAATGATTCAAATACAGGATTAAGATTATGCCAGCTTATAAAGCCCCGCTCCGTGACATTCGTTTCTTAATGAACGAAATGTTAGATTATCCAGCACATTACCAAACTTTGACAAGTGGTCAAAATGCGGATGCTGAAACGGTTGATATGATTCTTGAAGGTGCAGCAGATTATTGCGAAAACGTACTTTCTCCGCTCAATCAATCAGGTGATGAAGAAGGTTGTACCTTTAACAACGGCGAAGTGACAACACCAAAAGGTTTTAAAGAAGCTTATGACCAATTTGTCATGGGTGGTTGGCAAGGTCTTTCTTATCCAGAAGAGTTTGGTGGCCAAGGCTTACCAATGTCTTTAAACCTGATCAAATCTGAGATGATGGGAACGGCGAACTGGTCATTCACCATGTATCCAGGTTTAAGTACTGGCTGTATGAACACGATCATGCAGTTTGGTACAGATGAGCAAAAAAATACCTATATGCCTAAATTGGTTGAAGGGACTTGGTCAGGCACGATGTGCTTAACTGAACCGCAATGTGGTACAGACTTAGGTCAAGTTAAAACCAAAGCAGAACCTGCTGCTGATGGTACATACAAAATTTCTGGTACTAAAATCTTCATCTCTGCAGGTGAGCACGATTTAACCGAGAACATTATTCACATCGTACTTGCGCGTCTTCCAGATGCACCAGCAGGTACTCGTGGTATCTCTTTATTCATCGTACCTAAATTCATTCCAACTGCGGATGGTGGTGTAGGTGAACGTAATACTGTTTCTTGTGGTTCAATCGAACACAAGATGGGAATCAAAGCTTCTGCAACTGCAGTGCTTAACTTTGACAATGCAACAGGTTATCTGATCGGTGAAATCAACAAGGGTTTACATGCAATGTTTACCTTTATGAACACTGCGCGTATCGGTACAGCAGTTCAAGGTATTGCACATGCTGAACTTTCTTTCCAAGGTGCTTTACCTTATGCGAAAGATCGTATGTCTATGCGTGCCCTTTCTGGTAAAAAAGAACCTGAGCGCGTCGGTGATGCGATTATTCACCACGCTGACGTTCGTCGTATGTTGTTAACGCAAAAAGCAATTGCTGAAGGCGGTCGTTCAATGATCTATCATGCTGCAAAACTTGCAGACAAAATGACAGATGCATTGGTAAGTGGCGATCAAGCAGCGTATGAAGCTTATGATGACAAACTTGGTTTCTATACACCGATTCTTAAAGGCTTCTTAACTGAACTTGGCTTAGAAGCTGCAAACCACGGTATGCAAGTATACGGCGGTCATGGCTATATCCGTGAATGGGGTATGGAACAAATCGCACGTGATGCGCGTATCTCAACCTTGTACGAAGGTACCACAGGTATTCAAGCACTTGACTTGATTGGCCGTAAAGTACTTTTAAGCTCAAAAGGTAAAGTCGTTCGTGACTATACTGCTGAAATCTTGAAGTTCTGTGCTGCACATGCACGTAACAAGTACCTTCGTCGTTTTGCTTGGGACTTAACTAAGCTTTGCGCACAATGGAATACCCTAACTGTCCGTATCATGCTTGCTGCACGTAAAGACCGTGACATCGTTTCTTCAGCGTCGGTTGATTTCTTGATGTTCTCTGGCTATGTGATGATGGCTTATTTCTGGGCGCAACAAGCAGTGGTTGCTTCTGAGAAATTAGAAGCGGGTGACGGAATCGAAACACCTGAATTCTATAAAGCAAAAATCAAAGTTGCAGATTTCTACTTCGACCGCCTATTGCCACGTGCGCAAGGTCATGCAGAATCTATGGTATCAACCTCTCGCACTTTGACTTCACTTGCACCTGAACACTTCAGCTTCGATTACTAATCGGAACTGCAATAAAAAAGAGCGCTAAATGCGCTCTTTTTTATTTTGAATACAGATTATTTAATCAACTTTCTTAAATACATAGGCTTGTTCTGGGAATGGATACTCTTTAAAGAACTTACGATTCCGCCCATTATCGCCATTCCAGATCTTATCCAGATCCATCACCAAGTCTTGATTCGGACTCACTTGATAATATAAGTTTACATCCGCAGCATCACAGCGAATCATAATTTCATTTAGTTCTTTATGCACATGCCACTGTACTTGCTTACAGGTCTGCTCAATCTTGGCAATATTACGTGACGGATCTGAGCCAAGGCGGCTAAAACTGGTATTGGTCCAGAACACAGAACCATCATCCATTAAATTCAGAATATATTCTGCTTCTTTCTCATTATTGACACAGCCTGCAAAGGCATCGCTACAAGGGATACGTGCATGATAACGACCCGCATACACCAAATCGGCTTCTGAAGGTTTACTCAAATTATTTTTACGATCCGCAGAATACGGCAATGTTGCTTGGCCTGCTACTTGGGTTAGCGATAGCCCTTGCGCGTCAGATGCAAGCTGTTCTTCTTGTTCATCTGCAAGCACTTCACTCGTTTCACCACTCGGTTGCGTCTGGGGTTGTTGCTTTACTGGTTCTGGATGATGGCTATCACAAGCACTCAAACCCAAAATCAATAGAAGTCCTACACTAACATGCTGTAAGAATAACCTGAACTGCATATCCTAAATCTCTAACATCAACATCATTATCGCGTGCTTTTCATGAACTCGTCCTAAACTTCGGAAAATATAGGGATCATTTAAATGTTCGTCTATTCCCCAAAAGGGTAATAGCCAATGCGATAGGACTGAAATAGTAAATTGACAAAGCAGGATGCTTTAATTCGGTGCATTTTAGGCGATGCTGTCGGTTTTTCCATCAATGATTTACACAACTTAACTAATCTCCCATCTGTTTAAACTTTAAAAAGAGCAGTTCGCCCCTATTTCTTAATTAACAGCAGCTCAAACTAACACTATTTATTATTTTCACTGTTGTTTCATGAATTTAAGGAGAAAAACTCGATGGCCAACTCTGGTTTATATCGCTCAAACCAACAAAGCATGATCGCTGGTGTAATGGGCGGTATTGCGGAACGATTTGGTTGGAACGCAAATTTATTACGTCTGATCTTTGTTGTGATCTCACTCATGAGTGCAGCCTTCCCGGGTATTTTGGTGTATCTGATTTTATGGCTGGTCATTCCGAAACAGCAGCAAGCGCGTATTGATCACGTACAAGGCTATTCACAACCTGTAAAAACAGTGTATGAAGACCAAGGCATAAAACGTTAATTTTCGGTTACCTTTTTGGTCGCTACGGTTGAAATTACCCCTAATCCAACCGTAGCTTTTTTTTATCTAAATTCAGACCTGTCGATTCAACTGCTGTTGCAAGGCCGCAATCATATCGGCACGACTGATAATCCCGATTAAACGATGTTCCTCAACTACAGGAATATAGTTAAATGATTTCTCGACAAAGTAAGGCACCAAATCCTGAATCGGTTGTAACGGACTTACTGTCACAACTTTATGGCTCATAATCTGTCTGACATAGTGCTGCCAAGAGTTTCGTGGATCTGTTGCACCTTTAAACCACTCCACCACTTCATATAAGGCCAAAGTCCCGACCAAATGCTCTTCCGCATTGACGACTGGTAAACTCATTAAATTCACGGCTTTAAACTTATCTAAGGCCTGATGAATATCATCATACTCATGCAGTTTAATCACATCTCGGCTCATAATATCTTGGCAAACGAATGAGTTAATCAAGCGCTCGTTGGCATGCGATTGTGCTTCTAAAATGATTTTTTCTAAATCGTACTGACTAATATCCAATAGCTCAGTGTGATGCTCAAGCGCATATTCAATATCTTTTGGTTGAATTGAGACTTTCTGGGTGGGTGTCGGGTCTTTAGATCGCTCATTTACATGTGCTGTGATTGGATAATGACGGCCAATCAAACGATTAAAAAACACTGCAAACACAAGCAATAAAATCGAATTAAGCAGAACTGGATACAAGATAAAATGAAAACCTAAGCGGTGTACAGCTTCGCCTCCTAAGACAGCAGTAATCGCAACTGCGCCACTTGGTGGATGCAAGGAGTCTGTGGTCATCATCACAAAAATTGCCAATCCAACAGCAACACTAAAAGCACTGGTCAGATCAGGCAGATATTGCGTACAGGCAACACCAATGAATCCTGCCAGTGTATTCCCCACAATAACATTCCAAGGCTGCGCCAACGGACTGTTGGGGACTGCAAATAGCAGCACAGAAGATGCCCCCATCGGGGCGATATACCACGCATTCATGCCACCCAGGACATACCAGCTAATCAAGGAGGAAATCGCCAAACCACATAAAGCCCCGAGACCAGAGAGCATCCTCTCTTTTAAAGGCAGGACTTTATAATTCGGTTTTAGAAAATTTAGCCAGTCTGATTGGGTCAAGCTCACAATGCACCTTGCTGGATTCGCGTGGTTTTACTCGATGCAGCAGTATACGCCTACTCAAGCTTAAGGTGTATTTAAATTACAGTTTTAAATCATGATAAAAGCTGTTCAAGCTCAATTTAAATATTCTTTTAGCTGCTCCAATCGCTCTGCATATTTTTGCATCGGGCAGAACTCATACATCGGCGAGCCAATATAAGCCCCTGCATTACGGCACTCTTGATCCACAAAATTTTTCCAGAGTTGCTGCGATTTCATAATGTCGTTATATCGTTCAGGCTGCTTATATTGCTTGCTCTGAATTTTAATTTGATCCAGCAATTGTACGATCTGTTTGGTATAGAGGGTTTTAGCCCTTGTACTACAGATTTCCACCACGGCATTATTGATGTTACCCAACTTTAATTCTTGAATGGTTTCGTCAACACATTGGCTATAGGGATCAGTGGTTTTATCCTGTGCTTTAGCAAAAGCATGAGCGCTCAAACACGTCATTGCAAACACTACAACGGTGAACATTAATTTAGTCATGGATCTGCTCTTTTGTTGTTCTCATATTTTTTAATCATAATCAAAAAATCACGCCCATACTGATTTTTATTCTCCTATCTTCTACGAATATTGGTCACCATGACATCCATTTTTCAAACAACAGACATCACCTCAAATGAATTTTTCATTCAGATAACGCCAATAACGTTTCGGCGAATATTGCACATGTAATTTGATATTTTGGCGTGCTTTAATATTGATACTATTAAAATAATCTTTCCAAAGCTGATCGTATAAAACTTCCTGCTCATCAAGCTGCAACTGGAAGTTTTGGCTACCGCCATTTTGAATATTACGATCGATCTCATTTGCATCCATATAGACTTCATGGACATCGAGCAGATCATAATAGAGTCCATATTTACGTTGCTCATCATAAATCAGCCAACGTTGATCCTGATAACGGCGCCTAAAATGCGGCTGAATCAAAGGCAATACATTAAAATCGGGACGAACTAAACTTAAAAATAGCCCATCCTTGGTTTTCTTAAACCGTACAAAAGCCTCCATCCGATGCTTTTCACGTCCTACTTTTTTGGTCCATTGAGAAATGGCCAACACACTCGGATGTAAATAATCTTTTTCTATAGAATGCTGCTGTTGAAAGACATAAATACAGTAATTAAATACATGCTGGTAGGCATCAAGTGACTCAGATAGAGAAGCAAAATAAATCTGCTTCAATGCTGCTTTAGACAGTTTTTGTTGTAAAGCAGACCAAACCCGCTGTGCATGTTGCTCATGACTCGGAACCTCAATGACTTCAGAAAACAAGCCATGTTGTGCGCCATCCAATAAACTGAGCTGAACCTGAAACTCTTTAAACTGAAAGGCACGAAATACGCAGCTCAGCAAGCCTGCCATTGAACCATCAAAATAATAGCTCAGTTGCTCATTCGACATTGTTAAAACCCTAAACTCAACTGAGGTGAAAGCGGCTTGATATATTTAGATGAGCCTTGGGTTAAAATCTGCTGACGAATAAAACCAGCAGAAAGTTCCTTCTGAAAGCGAGGACTGTCTTCACAACGAATAAAATACTGCGCACGTGAATAGGCCACTCCTAACTGCTTTAATAAATCGACATGAATTTTGCCAAAACGACGCGCCTGTACAATTTTCTTGGCTGATTTCACTCCAATGCCAGGCACACGTAAAATCATAAGATAATCAGCTCGATTTAAATCTACTGGAAAATGCTCTGGATGCCGCAATGCCCAACTGAGTTTCGGGTCAACATCCAGATCCAAATGTGGGAATCGGTCATTCACAATTTCATTGACCTGAAAACCATAAAAACGCATCAACCAATCACTTTGATAAAGTCGATTTTCTCGTAGCAACGGTGGCGCCGATCCTACCGCAGGTAAATAATTATTCTCGGTATTAATCGGGATATAACCTGAGAAATAGACCCGCTTTAATTTAAATTCTTTATAGTGGTGATCTGCCATAAACAGCACATCTTGATCAGTTTCTTGATGCGCTCCCACTACCATCTGTGTGGTCTGCCCTGCGGGGACATATTTCGGCACATGCTTGATAATCTGGCGTTCATCTTTAAGCTGAATCAAGCGATCTCGAACCAGCCCCAAATCTTTTTGTACTTCTTGATGCGACTTTTCAGGTGCAAAGGCTTTTAAACCGACCTCGGTTGGCATTTCCAGATTAATACTCATGCGATCGGCATACAGACCCGCTTCATGAATCAATTCAGGTGAAGCCCCTGGAATAGTTTTAAGATGAATATAGCCATTAAAATTTTCTTCCAAACGCAGTTTTTTCACCACTTGCAGCATACGCTCCATGGTGTGGTCGGCTGACTTGAAAATACCTGAGCTCAGAAACAGCCCTTCAATATAATTACGGCGATAAAAATTAATGGTCAGGTCAACCACTTCCTGTACCGTAAATGCAGCCCGTTTCACATCATTGGAACGGCGCGACACGCAATAGGCACAATCAAAAATACAGACATTGCTAAACAGAATTTTAAGCAAAGAAACACAGCGTCCATCTTCGGTATAGCTATGACAAATCCCTGCCCGACTGGCATCACCTAGACCTTTGTCTTTATTTTTACGGTCACTGCCACTGGATGAACAGGACACATCATATTTGGCAGCGTCCGCTAAAATTTGTAGCTTTTCACGAATGCGATCAGACATTTAAAACGACCTGAAGAAAACAGAGAATATCGTTTTAAAATTAGCATTTCAAAGTTGTGAAATTAAGAGCATGTGAGATGCAATACGTCATGAGCTGACGTGAGGATTGTTCACTTTAAATCCAGACGGTTCATTTCAACGTTATTTAATCGATCTATACATATAATTAAGAAGAGCCGCTCTATTTTTTATTTCTGATCAGAACTTGCTGGCGAAGTGCTAGAAGCCTTTGCCACTCCTCTACAAAATCCTTATACTTAACCACAATTTTTGTTTGATTCCAGTGGATGCACCATGAGTCGTGCTATATCGCATATTGACACATTTCAGGGCTTAATTCTTGCCCTACAAAACTATTGGGCGGAGCAAGGCTGCGTCGTATTACAACCATATGATATGGAAATGGGCGCAGGTACTTTTCACACTGCGACCTTCTTACGTGCATTGGGGCCAGAAACTTGGAACGCGGCTTATGTTCAACCATCACGTCGTCCGAAAGACGGTCGTTATGGTGAAAACCCGAACCGTTTACAACACTACTATCAGTTCCAAGTGGTACTTAAACCAAACCCAGACAATATCCAGCAGCTTTATCTCGATTCATTAAAAGCAATCGGCATTGATACCCTAACTCACGACATTCGTTTCGTAGAAGATAACTGGGAATCTCCAACCCTTGGGGCTTGGGGCTTAGGTTGGGAAGTTTGGTTAAATGGTATGGAAGTGACTCAGTTCACTTACTTCCAGCAAGTCGGTGGTATTGAATGTTACCCTGTGACAGGTGAAATCACTTACGGCTTAGAACGTCTTGCCATGTATCTGCAAGGTGTAGACTCAGTTTACGATCTGGTTTGGACCAAAGGTCAATTCGGTACAGTAACTTATGGTGATGTATTCCATCAAAACGAAGTTGAGCAATCAACCTATAACTTTGAATATGCACCAGTCGATAAAATGTTTGAATTGTTTGACTTCTATGAAGCGGAAGCATCTCGTTTAATCGAAGCTGAATTGCCACTTCCTGCTTACGAGCAAGTGATCAAAGCATCGCATTGCTTTAACTTGCTGGATGCGCGTGGTGCGATTTCGGTAACTGAACGTCAACGTTATATTTTACGTGTTCGTACTTTGGCGCGTTCAATTGCACAAAGTTACGTGACTGCCCGCGCGAAACTTGGTTTCCCAATGGCAGAACCACATTTGCGTGATGAAGTATTGGCTCAACTTAAAGCACAAGTTGAAGCAGAAGCAGCCCAAGCTGAAAAAGCGAAGGAGAATAAATAATGACTCAACATACAGTTTTATTCGAACTTGGCTGTGAAGAACTTCCACCAAAAAGCTTAAAGACTTTACGTGATGCACTCAAAGCAGAAACGGAAAAAGGCCTTAAAGATGCGGGCTTAAATTTCGCCTCTATCGAAGCCTATGCTGCACCACGTCGTTTAGCATTGAAAATTGTTGATATCGACACTGCTCAAGCAGACACGCAAAAACGTTTTGATGGCCCTGCGGTACAAGCGGCTTATGATGCTGAAGGTAACGCAACTAAGGCACTTGAAGGCTTTATGCGCGGTCAAGGTATTACCGTTGACCAGCTTTCGACGTTCCAAGCGGGTAAAGTTGAAAAAGTTTGCTTCTTGAAAGATGTCAAAGGTCAAAGTCTTGACGCTTTACTGCCACAAATTTTACAGACCGCATTGGATAACTTGCCAATCGCAAAACGTATGCGTTCAGCGGCAAGCCGTACTGAATTCGTACGTCCAGTAAAATGGGTGGTATTGCTGAAAGATGATCAAGTGGTTGAAGCAACCATTCAAGATCACAAAGCAGGAAATGTGACTTATGGTCATCGTTTCCATGCACCTGAAGCCGTGACTTTGGCGCATGCAAATGACTATTTAGCAACTTTAGAACAAGCCTATGTAGTTGCGAATTTCGAAAAGCGTCAAGCGACGATTCAAGAACAAGTCAAAACATTGGCAGATGAAGTCAATGCGACTGCAATTGTGCCAGCAGATTTGCTTGATGAAGTAACCAGTCTGGTTGAATGGCCTGTTGCTTTACGTGCAACTTTTGAAGAGCGTTATTTAGCTGTTCCTCAAGAAGCTTTGATTACCACCATGCAGGATAACCAGAAGTATTTCTGTTTAATCAATGCAGAAGGTAAATTACAGCCTTACTTCATTACCATTTCAAATATTGAGTCGAAAGATCCGATTCAAATTATTGAAGGGAATGAGAAAGTTGTACGTCCACGTTTGTCTGATGCGGAATTCTTCTTCTTACAAGACCAAAAGCAACCGCTTGCGTCTCGTAAAGAAAAATTAGCCAATATGGTATTCCAAGCGCAATTGGGCACACTTTGGGATAAATCAGAACGTATTGCTAAATTAGCGGTGGCATTGTCTCCAATTACGGGGGCAAATGTTGCTGATGCTGAGAAAGCTGCGTTACTTGCGAAATGTGACTTAACCTCTGAACTTGTGGGTGAATTCCCAGAACTTCAAGGGATTGCAGGCACGTACTATGCGCGCCTTGAAGGTGAAAATAACGAAGTTGCCGAAGCTTTAGGTGAACAGTATTTACCTAAATTTGCTGGTGATGTATTACCGCAAACCAAGACGGGTACAACCATTGCCCTTGCGGATCGTTTAGATACGCTAGTAGGTATTTTCGGTATTGGTCAAGCACCAACAGGTTCTAAAGATCCATTTGCATTACGTCGTTCTGCAATCGGTATCTTGCGTTTAATCATCGAAAATGAACTTGATGTGACCATCGAAGAGCTGGTGAATTTTGCCTTGCAAGGTTATGGCGACGTTGTTAAAGATCACGATAAAACCCGTGCGGATGCTGTTGCATTCCTTGAAGGTCGCTACCGTGCCAAGTATGAAGACCAAGGCGTTGCGGTTGATGTGATTCAAGCGGTTCAAGCACTTGCACCAAAATCTCCTCTTGATTTTGACAAGCGTGTGACTGCGGTCAATCATTTCCGTACCTTACCAGAAGCAGCTGCATTGGCTGCGGCAAATAAACGTGTTGCCAATATTCTTGCTAAAGAAGCGACACCGGAAGGTGCTGTGGTTGAAGCAAATCTGGTTGAAGCTGCTGAAAAAGCACTTTATGCAGAATTGTCAGCCCTCACGCCTGTGGTTCAGCCTTTACTTGCTGCACGTAACTACACAGAAGCGTTGTCTAAGCTTGCTGCGCTTCGTGCACCAATTGATGCCTTCTTTGAAGGTGTAATGGTCATGGCAGATGATGCTGAATTAAAAGCCAACCGTTTACGTTTATTGGCTCAATTACGTGATTTGTTCACGGCAATTGCAGATGTAAGTGTGTTGCAGGGTTAAGCTCTAAGCATATCTTCAATAAAGGGATCTTTGATAGATCCCTTTATTTTTACTTTAATTCACTTACACAAGTGCTTTAATCTCATCCAAACACTTTGAAGGTTCAAATAGTAAGAAATCATAATCTGCAATTTCCTGAATATAAAATGGGTCATTTTTTATTATTTCTTTAGCTTCTCGAATAGATGAACCCAATATTAAAATTACACCACCCACCCTATTCTCACGGCGTCCAGATGCTAAAAATTTCTTTCGCTCATAATTATCCTGTAAAAATTGAACATGCTCATTTAGAAAGGAATCAACCTCGTTCAATGGTTTCTTATAAGTTAAAGTCACAACAATCATTTTTTCTGCTAAACCCCAATTAATTATTTCTTTCCATCATACTCTTTAGGATTATCGAATCTCATTATTTATACATAACTGTATCAATTTCATATCATCCCCACTCTTTTCTTCAATCCAACGATAAGATATAAAATCTCGATTGCGACAATATCGCGGAAAGGACAGAAAAGATGATGAATAAAGTACAAATATTATGTGTTACGACGGCACTGATTGCATCGTCTTCGCTTTGGGCAGCAGACACAACTAACACCACAAGCAATGCTTCTAATGCTGTCCCTGAAAAAGCCATGCCCTACGGCGACAATCCAAGCCTAGGTCGTATCCTGCTATATAAAACAGGTAAAGGCATGCAGAATCTCGGTGATTCAATCCAAGGCGCATCCGAAAACACATCGCAAAAGATGAGCGAAAAATGGCAAGACACCAAGAAATATACGGAAGAACAATCTGAAGTTGTTCAAACACAAACTGAAAAAGCCAAACAATACACAGCCAAAAAATGGCAAGACACCAAAGATGCGGTGGTGGGCACCAATGAAGGCAATGTCCCGATCGAGCGTGCTGAACTGAGTCAGTCTTCAAAAAATTAAACCCAAAAACCTCTACACCGTAGAGGTTTTTTATTTCTTCAAATACATCTAGCCTGATCATCTGAAATATCATTTTCTAAAAACTGCGCTGTTATAGTGATTTGAAAAATAGGCGTTAAATTTACAGTGTACGCTCAAAACATTCATTGAACTTCACGGGTTTTGCCGACACACTAAATCGCATAAATTCATCGGACTGGAATTTTGCACATGACGCAACGCACTTTCAAAATAATTTTTCTTTCCTGCATCAGTGCAATCAGTTTTACTGCTTGCTCAGCGCTCTCTACACAGAACAATGGCACACAAACATTACAGCAAGTGAAGAATATTGGTGCCACACCATCCACTGAAGGTAATATCGCAAAATTGACCAAACAAGACCAACACTGCAACATCGAATTCACGGGATATTTTGATGGCGGTCAGGCAGTTGAACATTGGAGCTTTAATCAAAATGGTTTAATTTCAGCAAGCTCAACCACTCAACACTATCAAGATAAAACACTTGCTCAACCAACAACCGCGACCGCCTTTGATGTGCAAGATGCCACTGTTCAAGCCAATTTTCACAAACTACAAAGTAACTTTAGTGCAGATAAGCTAGCACAATGTCATTAAGCCTATAAAAAACTCGTTGCATCTATCTCTAGCTGCAACGAGTCATGGCTTTTTAAACTATTTTTGGATCGATCTTTAAACTATAAAATAATCTTAATTCGAACTGAGTCCGCTGGTTGCAGACAGTAAATCAATACGTGGGAACACCAAACCAGTTCGCGTATCGGTAATTGGCTTACCTGTTACTTTCAAACGATTTACGGTTTGATCGATGGTCTCTGATGGTGTCACGCCATTGGCACGTAATAATGCGATTGCCCCTGCAACATGAGGCGCAGCCTGTGAAGTTCCACCTTGAGTTTCCCCACCTGCAGTAATCATTGCACCTGGTGCCAATAAAGTCACCAATGAGCCACCATTACTAAAGCATGTGATTTTATCGGCTGCTGTGGTTGGATCAGAGCATTTCAAAGGATTGCCCCAAGACACGCCACCAATATTACTGTCATACACCGCGCCTACTCGTACTGCACCTTTCACACAGGCTGGTGAAGAAATCCCATCGGCGAAGGCATCATTACCCGAAGCCACTACAGGTACAACACCTGCTGCACGCGCATTGGCAAAAGCCGTACTATAGCTGCTATTGCTACATTCAGAGGTGTATTTCACCCCAGGTACACCCAAACTTAAATTAATCGCTTTAATGTTATAGGTTTGCGCATTATTTACGGCCCAGTTAATGCCTGCCAGAATATCACTGTCATAAGCGGTACTTGCCCATTGCCCTTGTGATCGAACTTTTCTAAACACATCTATCCCAATTATTTTGGTTTTAGATGCAACTTTGGCAACAATCCCAGAAACGTTACTGCCATGCCCGTCATCATCCAAGCTATTGTCATCAGGTGCGCTATCAAAGGCATAGACCACACGACATGTTGAAGCTGGGGTATTGACTGCGGTACAGCCAAAGTCAGCATGTTTATAATTCACCCCAGTATCAATCACCACCACACTCGAACCCTCCCCAGTAAAGCCATTTGTGACCGCTTGAGGTTGATTAATAAGAGGTAGACTTTCCATTGTGGTCGGGACATTTTTACGGTTTGGATAAACACCCTTTACCGTCGGATCATTTAACACCTGCGCTAAGGTTTCACGATTTTGAATACGATATAAGCCCAAAGGCAAACCATTAAACTCACGCAAGGTCTGAAAACCTGCTGCGTTGCTAAATTTATTTTTAAACTGACTTTTACCATCCGCAATCAGGCTACGTTTTTCTCGCCCTAAAGTAGTGCTCGTTGCACTGCTATCGTATTCAATCAGTAGATCATTTGAGTCATTGTCGACTAAGGCATCAATATTAATTTTGCCATTCGACACTTTATTTAATGCTGCGGTGCTGAGTCGTTGTTTGAGTTGGACAGCATCGAGTGCTGCGGCAGAGGCTGTAGTGGTATAAAAAGCACACAAGCTTAAAAGTAGTAAGGTTTTATTGTTCACTATTGATCTCCATCGTTCTTGGATAAAGAACGGTTCTTAATATCTGTTTTTCTTGGATAAAAGAAGCCCAGACGATTTAAAGTTTTTTAATTTCATTGGCTGGATCAGTGTCAGGATCAATCGGTTGTATCGAAGGATCGCTTTTCGTATCGTAAAATTGGGTATCTTTTTGAGTTGTCTCCAATTTTTTCAACATATGTGATGTGGTATGTTCGGTTGTGTTCACCTCCTGTTTGCTTAAAACGGTTGAAATATTCCCTGAATGATCAGGGCTGATCTGATAAATTGCGGTATCATCCGTTGAACTGGTTGGTTCGGCAGGTTCAAAGTAGAAAACCACCACACCCAGTGCAATCAATACAATTAAAAATGCTGCAATCTGTTTCATTCATATTCTCCAGCGCTTTATTTACTGGCCATTACTTGGTTTTCAATTCTTTTTCTATAAATAATGCGAATACAATTTAAGATTCACTTTATATTTCACATATATCTTTAAATAAAATACGATCTGAATCGTGGGTTTATCAAAAAATATAGCGGCATCATGGTATTTAATCTTGTGCTTCCTGGTGCAAAATTTCTACGCACTGCAAACACGATGAAAAAAATGAAATGACTAAAAAAGTGCAATCACAATTTCACATAGTTATACCAAGCAATAAAAATGCCATTTTTTTGATCTTTTTTGAATCGGTTTAAAGCTATTTATTTATTCATAATTTTCATATTCATTTTGTTAAAACATAACCAGAAGAGTAGCTATATTATTGCCATTACTTTTCTCAAAATTGATTTACTACAATAATTTATATTAATTAAAAAACTATACTTTTCACGTGCTTATCAGTATAAATAATCTCCACAATTTCTCTCCAGATTGTTTTTAAGCTGTAATCTGGTTGTAACGTTTGATGAAAATCACACATTTCTGATTTTTTGCTCGCTATGATGCAGTTGCGTTAATGAAGTACCCCAATACGGTACATCGCTTAAGGAAATCGCAATGAAAAAAATGATCAAAACAGCTATCGTGACAACTTCTATCCTTGCTTCTGCTTCAGTTTTTGCACAGAACGTAGGCGCAAATGCCAGTGGCTCAGCTCAAGTCAATGTACAATCAGGTGGCCTACTTAAAGGCGTCACAGGTGCAGTGAAAGGCACAGCACAAGGTGTGGGTCAAGTGGCTCAAGGTGTTGGTCATACTGCACATAATGTCGGTCATGCTGCTGTAAATACAGGTGTTGCAGCTACGCATCAAACAGTTAATGCGGCAACAAATGTTGGCTCTAAAGTCGCGAATAAAACAGGCGAAGTCGTAAAAAATACCAAAGACTATGCTGTAGACAAGGCAGTTGATGGTAAAGAATTCGCTGCAGATACGACTGCAAATGTAAAACAGCGTATTGCGGATAAACAGGCAACTTCAAAATCTAAATCATTGAATTTGGAAGCACAAACCAATGCCAAAGCACAATTGAATGGCAAAACAGCTGGTGTAAATGCTCAAACAGGTTTGAATGCTGATAAAAAGAACCTGCAAACAGGTGCAAATGTAGGTGTTAAAGTGTTAGGCGTAAATGCCAACGTCAATACCAATGCAAAAATTGGTGCGAATTAATAGTCAGTAAGATATAAAAAAGCCCTTTGAATATTCAAAGGGCTTTTTTTTATTGCAGAGCAGTCATTCAGCATAATTGCAGTCTGGTCTGTTCATCCGCATTATTTTCAATAAACTGAGTCAAGCCTTGCGGATCACAACTTAAGGTCAGCT
This sequence comes from Acinetobacter sp. UBA991, assembly GCF_002292065.1. NCBI lineage: Bacteria > Pseudomonadati > Pseudomonadota > Gammaproteobacteria > Moraxellales > Moraxellaceae > Acinetobacter > Acinetobacter sp. UBA991. Next base: position 65,375 of record NZ_DBBF01000043.1, read on the forward strand.
GCTTATAACTTAGATGATAAAAATCAGCATAGTGTTTAAACACCAACGGCGATTGATCCAGTGCAAAGGGTTCACCCTCTTTGACCAATTTATGAATTCCACGATCATTCATACTCAATAAATAATATTCATCATTCAATCTGAGCTTCACCAAACTATTGGCAGTCAGGTTTAATGGCAATAGATAGGCTGGATTGGCTGCAATAATCTCAGCGCTATAGCACTCTAATTTCAAGCTTGCCAAATTAAAGACCAAAAACTGATTCTGCGCATTCACCACATTGGCAGCTTGTGTCTCGGTATGTTGTGCAAAATGCAGATGTACGCCGAGCTTATGTAAATTCTGTTCAGTGCCTTGTTTTAGATTAAACAGTTGCTGTACCAGTTTTTGTTTGAGCGCAGCATCAAAATAGCGCTCATCTAAGGCAATGTCGTTCTGTTGCAGTATTTTTAATAAAGCCTGATTATGGCGAGGTAACAAGGCATCCAATACATGTCGATAATAGAACTTGCTTTGCTTCTTAACTTCTCGAACCCGCTTATAGAAATAAGTGATTTCAAATGGTTTAACCACAAAATCATTCAGCAACTGGGAACTTGCTAAAACAGAAAGTGCTTCATGGCCTGTAAATGGCAAATGAATCACATGCATTTTAGGCAATAAAGGTTGGATCTTTAAGAAATGCTCTTTATCTTCTGCATAGTACGGATCGTAGACAATGATGTACTCACGCGATGAATCGACTTCATCTGCCTGAATTTGCATGTCTTGATGGATAGACGCATCAAAAAATTCAGCATAACGGCGATCCTGTACCACATCAGGGTCAATGGAATACTGTGGCACAAAAGCCACAATCTTTTGCATATTCAATAAATTTGAATACTTGATTGCAGCATAGCCACCCATTGAGCCGCCATAGCCGACAATGCCTTTAAATTGCTGCAAAATCGGTTGAATCTGCTGCTGCATCTGAAGCATGCTACTTTTTGGAAACCATGATTTCTGCTTCGGCATAATGCCGATCACATTGTATTGATATTTTATTAAGGATTTTTCAGCATTAATTGACATGCCTTTAGCACGACTAATCAAGTCGCCAAACGAAATCACTAAAGTGTCACTTGAACCTTTTAAAAAAATAACGCGAATGTGCTCATCTTCAAATATTATTTGCTTATCCATGCTCACACTGAAAAGTTGATCCTAGGTCTGTAGCAAAAAGTCACCAAATGATGGCTTTGCCAAACCATAATTGCGGAGTATCTTATTTTATAGAGATAAGACAGATTAAAAAGCGCAAAAAATGACACAATCCTTACATCCTGCTGCTCAAAAAGGCTTTAGTTTAGGGGCTGAACTGTACCAGCAGGTTCGCCCCAGTTACCCACAAGAAATAGCGGTTTGGCTGCAAGATCGGCTCCAAATAGATGAAAGTTCCACTGTTGTTGACCTCGGTGCAGGGACTGGCAAATTCTTACCCTACTTGATTCAGACCCAGGCAAAAGTGATCGCGGTCGAGCCTGTCACTGAAATGTTACAGCAGCTTCAACAAGCCTATCCGACAGTCGATTGTCTGCAAGCATTCAGTAGCGAACTACCATTCGCCGATGCGTCAATTGATGCCATTCTCTGTGCGCAATCGTTCCATTGGTTTGCCAATATCGAAACGCTCAGTGAAATGCATCGGGTACTTAAGCCAGCAGGCCATCTAGGGCTGATCTGGAATCAACGTAATACCGCTGTCGATTGGGTCAAAGCCTTGGCTGATGAAATTGCCCCTTTAGAAGGTGATACCCCGCGTTATCATAGTGAATTATGGAAACAGGCCTTCGAAGGACAATCCTTATTTAAACTGGATGGATTAACCACCTTTCAACAGGCGCATCAGGGCACTGTCGAACAAGTGGTGAGTAAACGCTTGCTGTCCACCAGTTTTATCGCCGCGATGCCCTCCACAGAGCAACAACAGTTAAAAGCAAAGTTTGAACAAATTGTATTTGATTTTACAGGCTTAACTGCGCAAGATCAGATTAGTTTCCCCTATACCACTTTTGCCTACCATTTTCAGAAAATACCCAACTAATTCTTGAACGAGCTCTGCTATGCCTAACCTAAAAACCACATTTGCCATCACCTGTGTACTCAGTTCAGTACTGATGCTCAGTGCTTGTAATAAGGACAAAGAGCCAACTGCAAAGCAACAACAGCAAAGCAGCGCAAGTAATGATGCAATTGGTCAACTGAATCAAACCCCGATCAAGCAATTCCCTGCCACAGCAGATGATGGGCATGATATTGCGGTATTGGATGACTATGATCATCGCTTTACCGACATGAGCGATAGCATGGAAATGGAATTGGCCAAGATGAAAGAAGCCAATAGCCTCACCCCTGAATTCGAGCAGCAACGTCAAAAAGATAATGTGAACTCAGCCTTGAAAATGCTCAAAGAACTGGAGCTCAAAACTGAGCAGGGTCGCTATATTCAAGGCTTGCTTTATGATTATTGGGAACATCAAGCCCAAGTCTTGGAACACGCCAATGCTGCTCAAACGACAGATGCGAATCAGCAAGTCAATCAGCTAAATGAATATCTACATGCACAAAGCCAGTTGCATCATTGGAGAAATGCGCAAACAGCGGAAAGCAAAATGCAAGCTGAGTAGCTGAAATAAATAAAAAGGGGCTGATGCCCCTTTTTCATTGCAAATTTATTGTTAAATATTTTGTTTCTCAATCCAGTGAATGGAACTCACACGAAATAACTCACATGCGCCATCACCCACTCCACCTGGGGTTAAAGACGATTTCCATACCAAGTCCTTATCCCGGACCTCGACCAACTCACCTTTGAGTTGAACCAAGTCACCACGTTTCACTTGCTTGATTTGTTTGGCAATCTCTGGATTGGCAGGAATAATATGCATATTGGACACCAGTTTGATCGCTTGATCGGGTGGCACAGGCAGTGTATTCATTTTCCAATTCAAATAACGGTCATATTGACGTACATCAATCGTCCGTGCGATCGCAGGATCAGTAAACAGCCCCAAACTCACCGCATAATCGATCGGAGAAAATTTGGCTTGCTCATCGTCATGATAGACTTTTGAACCGAGAATACGGAAATTACCATCAAAAGGTTTTAATACCGAAATCGATTGATATTCCACAACAGGCGCTAAGCCATTGGCAATGTTATATTCTGCCTGACCGGTTGATGCATGTGTTTGCCCAATTGCAGCCACCATGCATAAACTCATCCATAGACGTTTTTTCATGGCTCGATTATCCTCGAAAATATTAGAAAAGCCTTTCTCTTGATAGTATGCTGAGATGGTGAAAAAAAGTGCTTTTTTTGGTAACAGTCAAATTCATTTTAGTCATATTTTTGTGCTGTTAGTGAAGTATCCTCTTTATTAAAACCAACGAATGGATTTCTATGATTTACCAATTTTACCAACGTCATATCTTTCCTCATTTGCTCAATCAGGTCATGCAAACCGCTAGCTTGATGGATCGACGTCGTGAATTACTGCTCCCACTCGAAGGTGAAGTACTCGAAATTGGTTTTGGTACAGGGCTCAATATTCCGTTTTATGGCAATGTCGATTCACTCTATGCCTTAGAGCCCAATCCTGATATTTATCAATTGGCCGTTGAACGGGTACAGCATGCACCTTTCTTTATTAAGCATGTGCAATCCAGTGCAGAGAAATTGCCTTTCGCTGATGCATCTTTAGATCATATTGTGTCGACGTGGACACTGTGTAGCATTGCTGATCTTGAACAGGCCTTAGCCGAAATACATCGGGTACTCAAACCAACAGGAACCTTTCATCTGGTTGAGCATGTCAAACATCCAAACTCGACAAAAATCCAATCTTTGCAAACGCTGCTGACTCCAATTCAAAAACGTATTGCCGATGGTTGTCATCTAAACCGAGACATTGAACGCCAGCTCTTGCAAGCCAAATTTAAATTGATCGAAAAAGAATATTTTGATGCAGAAGGTATTCCTGCTGTGGCACAAACAATGCTGTTGGCGCGTGTACAAAAATTAGAAACGCCTCATTGATCTTCGAAATCAATTCGCAAGGTTTCAAAACGAATGCGACCTTCTGTGACCGCCTGAGCAATCGCCTGCTGTCCTTTGCTCAAGCGTGCACCACCACTTTTAATATCCAATAGAATCACCTCAATATCGTCGGCTGTACCATCGCCATCGCGAAAGTCGGTATAACCATCAAAAACCACATAATCGACAGGATCACCTAAAAACTTGGCATCACTGGGTAAATAACGAAACTCTGGTAAGATCGGTGCAAACTGCTCCGCCATTTTGCCTTTCAATACCGCACGGCTGGTATTGACACTGCGCTTCTGCGCATCAAGCAAAGCCTGTTTATGTTCTAACTCTAGTTCGGTGATATATTTTTCATACTCAGCCTGAATCCGACCATTACGGGTGCTGGATAAAATAATCGTGGTGATCACGACACCAATACAACCACCAATCAGCATCGCCAACCAAACCGACATAGCAACTTTCCTTCTCTTGAATGCAGCTATTTAACTGCAACATTAAACTTTTGTCATGTGTAACACACTTGACCGAAAAAGATGCTAAGGTATAAACGAATACGAGAGCCTAGTTAATAAATCTAATTTCATGAAAACCATATTAATCGCAAATCAAAAAGGTGGCTGTGGCAAGACTATGACAGCTATTACATTGGCTGCAGCACTATCTCAAAAAGGATATAAGGTTGCGCTGGCTGACGCTGACAACCAAAAATCGTCTTTGCAATGGCTCAAGCAACGGCCTGAAACCGTCACAGGCATTCAGAGTCTGGATTGGCGACATGAAAAATCCATTGGTGAAGCGCCAAAGAATTTAGATTATTTAATTATTGATGCACCTGGTGCACTTTCAGGTGAACATGCAGAGCAATTGGTCAGCGAAGCGCATGCGATTGTAACGCCATTACAGCCATCGTTCTTTGATATTGACAGTACTCGTCGCTTCTTAAAACATTTACAAGACATTAAACGTATTCGTAAAGGTAAAGTGCAAATCCTGTTGATTGCCAATCGCGTCAAACCGAACAGTGCCAGTTCCAAAGATATTCAGGACTTCTTTAGCAAGATTGAGCAAGATCCTGTGGCATGGATTTCTGAGCGTAGTGCCTACGGTACATTGGCAATGCAAGGGCTGAGTGTGTTTGATAAAACCCAGAAAAATTTTGTCAGTATCCAAAGCCAATGGCAGCCTGTTTTAAACCAGTTGGTCGATGATCCGAGCGAGTGGTTTTAAGGCTTTGCAAAGAAACGTAATCTTTTGATATCAAATCTTAAAACAGGGAAATGAAAATTTCCCTCGCTTACATTTTCAGTTAAGATGGTTTTATTCAATTTATAGCACTTGAGAAATACTATCGTGCAACAATACGCTCCCATATTACAACGCGTTTTGCTGTTTGGACTGTTCTTTGTCCTGCTCTTTTTGGGATTCAGTATTCTCAAATACTTTATTGTCCCTGTCCTTTGGGCCGCAATTATTGCCTATATGACTTGGCCCTTATATCTATGGGTACAGCGTCGTTTCTTTGGTGAAAACCGACCTACACTGAATGCCACCCTAATGATTAGCTTGGTCATTATCGTGATTGGTGTGCCATTTATCTGTGCAATCTTTATGTTGCAACTTGAAGGTCGTAATTTATATTTTAATTTACAGCGACAATTATTTTCAGGCCATGTTCAAGTTCCTGAATTTATCAAAAATCTACCGATTATTGGCAAAGACATCAGTCGTACCGTCAATGAACTGAGTAGTGATCCGAACAGTATTACCAAGAATATTGCCGAATGGATTCAAAGCCATCTGAGTTATGGCCGTTTTGTGTTGAGCGAGATTAGCCGTAACTTGGTCAAACTCACATTTGCACTGATGACTTTATTCTTCTTCTACCGTGATGGGCAAATGATTTTGGCGCAAGTGAGTCGTGCCTTGGAAATGGTGATTGGTCCACGTGTGCATCATTATTTAGATACCATTTCGGAAACAACTCGTGCTGTCGTATACGGCGTTGGTTTAACTGCAGTTGCACAAGCCCTATTAGCTGGCCTCAGCTATTTTGTTGCAGGCGTTCCAAATCCAATGCTGTTGACCATGGTCACCTTTATATTGGCGCTAATTCCTTTTGGAACACCTGTTTCATATCTTGGGGTAGGCCTGTGGTTATTTGCTCAAGGGCAAACCATGGAAGCCATTGGTGTTGTGGTTTGGGGTGTGGTGATTGTGAGTAGTTCGGACAATGTGATTCGCCCATTGGTAATTTCAGGCGCGACCCAGATTCCATTTATCTTGATCATGTTCGGGGTATTAGGTGGTATTGCCAGCTTTGGTCTGGTCGGCCTATTCATTGGCCCAGTGATTTTAGCCATCCTGTTAGCGATTTGGCGTGAATGGTTGCATGAAAATGTCGATGAGCCTGTTGCCGCTTTGGAGGCTCCTCCTGAAACTAAGTAGGTTTGTTTTGTTTAATTTTTTGTCATGAATTGATTAATGTTGCTTGCGAGATATCGCTTACTTTGTTTGAATCGTCAAATAAAGATAATTTATAAGGATATCTTCGCAATGACTTCAATGCTTCAAAAAATGTCTCTGCTCGGCTGTCTGAGTTTAAGTCTCGCAGCCTGCTCTTCGGTTTCGCTCGATAACAATGCGGCTAAAATCCAGACCAAGACCAGCACAACGGATCAAAAGCAGTTGATCCAAGTCTATCAAGTCGATGCCAATGGCGTGGGTGCTTCAATCGGAACGGTTGCTTTTCAACAAACGCCTAAAGGTTTATTAATCACCCCTGCACTTTGGAAACTTTCTCCTGGCGAACATGGTTTCCACATCCATGAGAACCCATCCTGTGAAGCTGCATTAAAAGATGGAAAAATGGGGGCAGCCTTGGCAGCAGGCAGTCACTTAAATCCTGAAAAGGTCGCGCATCATGGTACGCCTGAAACAGGCCACTTAGGCGATTTACCTGTGTTGGTGGTGAATGAAAAAGGCTTTGCAACCACACCTGTGATTGCGCCACGTTTAAAACTGGCTGATATTCAAAATCGTGCGATCATGATTCATGTCGGTGGAGACAATTATTCGGATACACCTAAGCCATTAGGCGGTGGTGGTGACCGTATTGCATGTGGTGTGATTAAGTAATCTAAATACTGTGGGTATCTTACGAGTTATCCACAGTTGCTTTGCTTTTAGTCATTTTTTATATGTTCTTTAATAATCTCATCATAACAAAATACAACTGAGCATGAATTTTGCATCTTATCTATTATTTGAAAAATCATGCAAATATTGATGCTAAAAAATAGTGCTACTTGTTGGTTAACAATGCTTTCCTTTGGGAAATTTATTTGTATGATGAATCCAGAACATACTAAAGAATAAGAATCGTGAAAAATTTATCCCGCCTGTTCAATCGCTTTCGCTCCAACTCAATTGTTCTTTATTGCCTACAAATCCTGATTGTACTGTGTGGGACCACTTTAGGTTTATATCAGCTTGGATTCGGGCAACTGATTGTTCCTGTCACCTTAGGGGCAATTGCGACCGCACTGACCGACTTTGATGATCGTCTCAGTATCCGTTTACGCAATCTGGTCTATGTCTGCGTGCTGTTCTTTACGGTCAGTACCATTTTAGAGTTTCTTGCCCCCTATAAATTTTGGTTCATTGTCTATCTCAGCCTCTCCAGTGCAGCACTGGTCATGATGGGTGCGCTTGGGCAACGTTATGCCACCATTTCCTTTGGTACAATTTTACTTTCGATCTATACCATGTTCGGTCTAAGTGAATATCCAGATTGGTATCAGCAACCGAGTTATTTTGTATTGGGTGCCTTGTGGTATGGACTAACTTCAATCTTATTTTTTGTTATTCGCCCAACCTTACCTTTACAAGAAAAGATTTCCACTATTTTTCAGGATCTTGCTGAATTACTTCAAGCCAAATCACGTTTATTCGACCCAGATAATATTGATAATGTTGAAACACTGCTATTCGAACTTTCTCACAAAAATAGCCAAGTGGTCAGTAGCCTGAATCAAGCCAAAAACTCCTTACTGACGCGCTTAAAAGCGTCTCGGGTTAACAACACCAGTATTTATTGGCTGAACTTATATTATTTTGCTCAAGACATGCATGAACAGGTCACGTCCAGTTATCTGCATTATGAAAAGATTCATCAAAATTTTAGCCGCAGTGATTTAATTTTCCGTATTCAAAAAAATATGCAGCTTCAAGCCATGGCGTGTCATGATTTAAGCCAAGCAATCTTAGATCATCAAAGCTATCAGCCCCGTGAATCTGCCAGTAAAGCACTAGAAAATCTAGAATTGTCGATGCGTGATTGGATGCAACAACATCCCCATAATCTTGAAGTTAAAAATCTGGAATTGATCCTCAATAATTTAAAAAGTGTGCATGAGCAGTTTGCTCAACTGCAGCTCAATCAAAATATTGAACAGCTTTCACCGCAGCAACATCAAGATCATTTGAACTTACTCGATGATGATATTCAGGGTGTGCAGGATCTAATTTTAAAAATCAAACAACAACTCAGCCCACAATCGGCGCTGTTCCGTCATGCCGTGCGTTTGGCTGTGATCTTTGCGGTTGGCTATGCCATTTCATTATTGCCCTTTGCTCAAAATGGCTACTGGATTTTACTCACCAGTTTATTTGTTTGCCAAATTACTTATTTTGCCACCAAGAGCCGACTTAAACTGAGAACCATTGGCACTTTACTCGGGGTGTTATTAGGTATCCCCATTCTTTATTTTGTGCCAAGTATTGAAGGCCAATTGCTATTAACCGTCATCTGTGGGGTCTCATTCTTCTATTTAAGACAAAAGAAATATGCACTTGCCACGGTTATGGCTACTTTGATGGTGTTATTGATTTTTAATTTAAAAGGTGCAGGTTTTAGTATTATTCTGCCACGCATTATTGACACTTTTATTGGCTGTGCGATTGCATGGCTCGCGGTCAATTTCATTTGGCCCGATTGGAATTTTCGCAATATCTCCAGCAACATCAAGAAAAATAATCAAACCACCTTCGATTATTTTCATGTGGTGGTACAACAATATCATCAAGGGCGTGAACTCGATCTGGAATACCGAACCACTCGACGTGCAGCACATAATGCCCAGATCGAGCTGTCGAATATGATCTCAAGTCTAAGTACCGAACCTCAGCCTAATCAAGAACTCATTCAGCATGCCTTTCGCTATTTGGTCTATAGCCATAGCCAACTCAGCTATGTCTCGGCCTTAGGACATCAACGGGAAAAAATTGAAGATCAGGCGTTGTTAGAACTACTGGATAAAATTGAGAATGTGCTCAAGCAAAGTCTGATCGAACAAGCCGCTATTCCGCAACAGCAAGTAGAACGCTTGCTTGAAGAGATTGAGATCCTCAATCAACAGCATCAGGTCTCTGCAAAGCACCCGTTGCTGTTAAAACAAATGAGTCTGTTACTCGAGACCTTACCTGAGTTAGTCCTATTAAAAAATAAACTGCTCGCCTTAGAAATCAAGTGAGCAGTCGATGGGGATAATTAATTCAACCCGTCTTGCTGACGTGCCAGCATATGCTGTTTCAAGGCATGGCGTGGTGAACTAAACCAGAATAAAATCAAGACCAAACTGGCTAAAGCAAAGGCCCAAATATGGAAATGCGTATACAGCACACGAACCAATTCAATCACGACAAAATAACTGATCATCATCAACATCGAGACCGCGGCTGCGACTGTTCCTTTTGAGACTTCCGAAGACATCAGTGCAAAACGGTACATCACCGAGAAGCTAATCCCCTCGCCCAAACTGATTAAGGTCATACCAATCAATAAACAAGGCACCAAATAGCTTTGCCAAATGACACCGAGCAGCAAGAATGCAGTACCCAATAACATGATCGGCAAACCAAATAGAATGGTTTTACCTAGCGGGAAACGATCAATAATCTTGATCAGGATGATATTGCCTGCAATTAAGCCAAAGAACACAGGAAACTGCGCCAAGCCATATTGCACACTGCTCAATTTCAGCTCATCAACTAAAATGATTGGTGATAAAGCAATCCATAACATCAACGGCATACCCACCATCGGTAAGGCAATGCTTAAACCCAAGAAACGACGGTTGCTCAATACCTTTTTAAAGTCATCAAAAATATAACTAAAAGGCTGCTTCGGTTGTTTACGGCTTTCTTGTGTCGCAGGCATAAATTTCTTTAAGCCAAACCAACTGATAAAAGACACCGCAGCAATGGCGACGAAACCCCAATGCCATGACACATAATCAATCAGGAATGCCCCCAATACAGGGCCTAGTAAAGGCGCCAATAAAGAAATATTTGCCATCAGTGCCATAACTTTGATCGCATCACGCTCTTCAAAGGTTTCTTGAATGGCTGCATAACCGACCGCAGAAATGACGCTTAGCCCCATACCCTGCAAGAAACGCAAGGTCAGGAATTGTTCAATATTGTGCGTCAATAAAATCAGCAAACAACAAACCGTAAAAAATGCCACACCTGCCAACAGTACTTTTTTACGCCCGAGACGATCCGAAAGCGGTCCCAACAGCCATGCGACACTGGCACCACCCAACAAATAAAATGACATTGACGACGGTGCCCACGTTGCACTGACTGCAAATTGTTCTGTAATCGACAACATCGCAGGTTGAATCAAGTCATTACCGATATAAACTGAAAATTCGAATAGCACTAAAGCTAAAGGAAACATGAGCGTTATACGGTTTAACGTCATGTTCTGATTATTCGTCATCATGTTTTATTCACAAAAATAACCAACTCGTGTTCGTCCCATTTTTCAAAACGAAAAAGGGATCATCACCACAAGATTTTATGGCTTAGATTTAAATTAAATTTTGATTTCATGCTGTGAGAAAGCATGTGATAAATGTGAAAACACCGTATTCACTAGGTGTATATAAGAAAAACAATTTATTTACGTGAGATTGGTAAATGTTTTACCGTTTGGCTAAATTGCCACGCGCAACTGTAGCACTTTTTCAAAATGACCGCAATTTAAACAGCCGATAACGCTCATATTGAGATGTGCATAACCAAAAAGTTATCCACATCTTTGCTGATATTTTATACATAGCTCTAAATAGAACCCATACTTATGGGCAGAGATCAAATTGGAAAGTCTCTGTATTTTCTCCTCTGGCACATTGATAGCTTTGCTTTTTATTGACCACTTTCCAAACATCTTGATTTCGTTTCAATTGATATTCTGTCCGCACCGCAATCACCGAATCATCTAATTGAGCTTGTTCAACTGTGACCTGTGCATCGGTTGGATTCTCGGCACTATTGAATTGCTGATCTATTTTTAAATTGCTGTCTTCATGAAATAGATCGGGCTGATCCGATAAGACCGCATGCATTACCGTACTCTTTTGCACGGCTGCTTGTTGCTGCGATGGTGCTGTTGGTTGATTACACGCCGTGAGGAATAAAGCAGATCCAAAGATCATCGCAATTTTATACATTTTGTACCCATCCAATCCATTTAGCTCATTTATGCTACTATGCAAAACTGAATGGCCACGCAACAAAATGTATGTGGCGTGCATTAAATTTGTTGTCATCATTCAAGATGATGATCATAACAAATGATTAAAAAAACACAGTTTATAACATCAAAACCACCTTACTTTGGACATGCCGATATGTCAGATTTAGCGAAAAATTTAAGCATTATTTTAATCTTGGGCAGCACTTTGGCTGCCTGTTCAAAACATCCAGACCAGGCGGAAAATGAGGCTGCTGTTGCGACTGAAAGTGCGGCAATGGATAGTACTGCTGTTCAAGAAAATGCCGTTCAAAATCCAGAGCAATTGCTCAGCAATCAACAAAGTGCTTTGGAACAAAATCGCCAATTGGTGAAAAGCGCACAATTACAATTTGAAGTGAAAGATGTATTAAAAACCACATCAGCACTGGAACAGCAGTTATTGCAATACAATGGTTATATCGAAGAAAAGCAGATTAATTATCAAGTCAGTGACCGATCTGAACGTGACCGTATTGATGGCAGTGTCGATATTTATGAAAAGATCACCCCCACCGTGCAACTCACGGTACGTATCCCTAATGCACAGGTGACCAGCTTTTTAAATAATTTATTGCCACTCATGCTGAACTTTAATACCCAGAGTTATGAAGCCAAGCGTTATGAATTAAAATTGCTCGAAGAAAAACTGAATACTGCCAATCAAAGTAACAGCGGATCAAATGCAGTGAACAATCAGCTACAGCAACTGACCAATTTAGAAGTCAAAGACCGCTTGGCCTATAGCACCATTCGACTGGAATTCTTCCAACAATCACAAGTGCGTAAAAGCCATGATCTCAATATCAACCGTATTGCCACCTTAGACAGTGATCCGTTATTCAGCCGAATTTGGGAAGCCATTAAAGTGGGATTATATGGCTTTAGAGAAACCCTCATTTGGCTGGTGATGCTGTGGCCGCTGTATGTAGCGATTGCGATTTTATGGGGAGCTCGTCGCTGGTATAAAGCGAAAAAATCCAAAGCTGAATAGTTTAATTATTGATTTTTGATCAATAGTATTTTGCTCATTTATGCATTTTTACTCATGAATAGATTTTCTAAAATACTTTCCAGTTTTTAGAGATTTATTTTTGAGTAATCCCATGAGCAATATTTTAATTATTAATGGCGCCAAACAATTTGAACATTCGAATGGTGAGTTGAACGACACACTGACCGAGTTTTCTCAAGCACATCTAAGCACCTTAGGTCATCAGGTACAAGTTACGCGTACCGATAGTGACTATGACATTCAAGCCGAAATTGCCAAATACCTATGGGCAGATGTGGTGATTTACCAAATGCCAGGTTGGTGGATGGGTGCACCTTGGACCATGAAAAAATACATCGATGACATCTTCACCATCGGACATGGCTCACTTTATGCCAGTGATGGCCGCAGCCGTTCAGATGCCTCTAAAAAATATGGTTCAGGTGGTTTAATCCAAGGTAAAAAATACATGTTGTCTTTGACATGGAATGCACCGATGGAAGCCTTTACTGATCCAGACCAGTTCTTCCAAGGCGTTGGTGTGGATGGCGTTTACCTACCTTTCCATAAAGCCAATCAGTTCTTGGGTATGGACTCACTACCAACATTTATTGTGAATGATGTCATCAAGGCGCCAAATGTGCCAAGTTATATCGAAGCGTACAAAGCACATTTAGACCAGCTTTTTGCAGCAAGCCATTAAGTGAGAAAATAAGATGCTAACCATTATTGCTGAAATTTATACACATGCAGGCGCTGAACATCGCCAAGCCGTTTTAGATGCCTTTGAAAAAATTATTCCAACGGTACTGGCAGAAGACGGCTGTCATGGCTATGAGCCATTGATTGATCATCTTCCTGCAATTGAGATGCAGGCCACTGATGAGAATACGATTGTCATGTTAGAGAAATGGCAGAGTACTGCTCATTTAGAAGCGCATATGCAAACTGCCCATATGCAGCAACATTTTGAAGCGACCAAAGACCATGTTGCCGATGTAAAAATCCGTATTCTCAACAGTGGGATTTAACAGATAACACCATACAGCTGAGTCCGACAAAATATGAAATCATTAAATATTTAAGTCGAACCCAGCTGATGAATAAATGCATGGTTCTACTGATAGTAATGCTGTTTTAAATAACGGCTATAATCTGTTAAATAGGCTTCCAAACTGGCACGACGATCCGCCTTCGGCATCGACTTTGCTGCCAGTTGCTCTATCTTGCTTTGCAACAGTTGAAGAATCGCAGCTTGTTCCGCTTGGGGTAGCTGTGCTTTTTCTTGTTGCTGCTTTTTAATCTCCAGATAATCTTCCGCCCAATGCCGTAATGGATCGTTTGCATCCACTTGCGCAAACAGATCGGTAATCAATAATTCAGGCATCTGTTCTTGGGTCGCCAATTCAGCCGACATCAAGCCACGAATCGAATAAAACACTTTTTTATAAGTAAAGTTATCTGCGGTTTGCATCACTTTCATGCCACCATTCGCTAATGATAAATAGTGGTGATACAACGCGCTATAGTCGATTCGCTCAAGCAAGCCATCACGAAAGAGCTGCCATTCTGGAAAGGCATTAAAATAGACAATATGTGCTCTGACCCACTCTAAAACAGTAGGGTTGCTTTTTGCCAACAGCCCAAACATTTTATTCAGGTCATAAGAGACAAAGTCAAAGTCCCCATCCATAATCTCGATCAAGTCACGATGCTTTTTATAATCAAAATATTGGTCTTTACTCGGTAGATGAAAACCGCGTACATCATAGTCACTATCAGGACTGGCCATGCCCCATAAACGGCTACCACTTTCAATATAAAATAATGGGATATCTTGGCGTTGTTGAAATAGTTTTTCGATTTCGTGATGGATATTCATTGCGATGACTTCATTATTTAAAAATTTATACTTGTGAGAAACAATACTATTTTTTACCGTACTCATTAATTTGATTTTAAAAAAATTATCGTTTGATAAAATCAATCTCTATTCAATATAACAAATAGGATCATGCATGCAACTGACTTATGCTGGACAGATTTTCTTGGTGGTGGTTGCGATCTTATGTGTCTGGTCTTTTGTGCTGACAAAGTTTTGGCTAAAACGTTTAGCTAAGAATCGTGACAGCAGTAAGTTTGAATTTGCTTATTTATTTGTGGTGGTACTTAGCATCAGTTCTTTATTTTTTCCTTTTACTTTTTGGGTGTCGCAAGCTGTATTTGGTTTAGCAACCAAACCGAGCTACGATGCAACCATTGTGAGCTATACCTCTGAATGGGTCGATACCGAACGTACGGATTCCAACGGGCGTAAATATAAAACCCAAACTTTAATGCATACGGCTCAGATGCAATTCAAAGATGATCAAAACAGAACATTGGTCTTGGATAATTCAGTCCGTTCAGGTGATGTGCCTGTAGTCGGAGACCATATTCAGGTCGTTTATGAGGCGGGTGATCATTCCGCACAAGAAAAGAGTTGGCGCACGGGTTTACTGTTTGCCGCTACCCTGTTTATGCTGTTTATTATGGGTTATATCTTGGTCATGATTATTGCCTATGCTTTGAATCGGAATATGGAGCCTTACAAAGCCTTTGCTAACGTCTTAATTTTTAGAATTACCCTTCCACTCGGCACAATGGCGATGTTTGGGATGCTGTCTTATTCGGTTTTTGCTTATTTCTTTTTGGGCAATCCACAGAATATATCTGTCTGGGCTATTGCGATTTGCAGCTTCTTTGCACTTTGTCTTTTACCGCTGATTTATCATATTTTGACAGGTTGGAAAGCGTACAAGAAATAATTTTTTATTGCCGTTTATTCTTTAATTGTTGTTATATACGCTGTCCCTACACTTTTACCTTGAAAATCCAATACTGAATAATTTTTCATCAAAATAATTTCATCTAGGATTTGCCCAAATAGGATTTCACAGACCAAAAACTCATTCAGAATTTTCTTTTCTTCATCTTTCAAATATAAGCGTATCATATGAGTTGAATCTTCTATTTTCATAAATAAGATCATACTGATATATAAATCATTATTCTTGTTATTAAAATCAACGTAGTCAGCAGCAATGTCTTTACGATGTAAGCAAATATATCCCTGACAAATCATTTGTTTTTCTATCATTTATTCTTTCCTAATAACAAAAAAGCGCATCTTTCGATACGCTTTTAGCAAAACTTCTTTTATCTAATCAAGTATTAAAGATCAAATAATTTGCCCGGGTTCATAATCCCATTCGGGTCAAACGCCAACTTCAATGCTTTCATATATTCAATTTCTTCAGGCGAACGCGAATACTCTAAATATGGCTTCTTAGTCATACCCACACCGTGCTCGGCAGAGATCGAACCATCATATTTTTTCACGGTATCAAACACGTATTTATTCACCACCTGACACTTGGCAAAGAACTCATCTTTGGTCAGATTTTCAGGTTTTAAAATATTGAGGTGCAAGTTACCGTCACCAATATGACCAAACCAGCAAATTTCAAAGTCAGGATAATTATCCGCAACAATCGCATCAATTTCCGCAATAAATGCAGGTACATGGGTAATTAATACAGAGATGTCGTTTTTGTATGGAATAAACGGCGCAATCGATTCTGAAATATCTTCACGCAAACGCCATAAGCTTTCAGCCTGTTCAAGACTTTGGCTCATCACACCATCAATCACCCAACCTTGTTCCATACAATGCTCAAAAATCTGCATTGCCTTGTCCATGATTGGTTCATATGGTGCTTCAAATTCCAATAAGACATAGAACGGGCATTGCGTTTCAAATGGACGCTGTACATGACCGCGATCCAATACTTTCTGCATTGCCAATTCACCAAAGAATTCAAAAGCAGTCAGATCAATTGCATTTTGGAAAGCATGGAGTACCGGCATCACGGCATCAAAATCAGGCACACCGAGAACCAATACCTGTAAATTCTGTGGCTGACGCTCAAGCTTGATTTCAGCTTCAGTCACTAGACCCAATGTCCCTTCACCACCAATAAACAAGTGTTGCAGCGAATAACCTGTCGCATTCTTAATCATGCCTTTGTTTAAACGCAGCACATCACCCTTACCTGTCACTACCGTCAAGCCAAGTACCCAGTTACGGGTCATGCCGTACTTGATGACTTTAATGCCGCCGGCATTGGTCCCGATGTTACCGCCAATCTGGCTTGAACCCGCTGAAGCAAAATCGACTGGATAGTACATGCCTTGTTCTTCGGCATAATTCTGTAATTGCTCAGTCACCACACCTGCTTGTACGCGTACCATACGATCCGCTGGGTAGAACTCAAGAATCTGGTTCATCTTGTCAAAGCTAATCACGATCTCGCCATTGGTTGCGACCGCGCCCGCAGAAAGGCCGGTACGACCGCCCGATGGGGTAATCGCGACATTAAATTGATTGGCAAGTTTAACAATGGCCTGAACTTGTTCAGTGCTTGAAGGGAAAACGATGACTGATGGGTTCGGATCAAAATGTTTGGTATGATCACGTCCCCAATTTTCCAAACTGTCGGCATCGGTTTTAATTCGGTTTTCACCCACAATTACCGTTAATTGGGTCAATAACTCAGGTGTTAAAGCGACTGAAGCATTCATCGTTTACAGGCCTAGCAAGAAGTAAAGATAGAGCATTTGAATAACAACACAATATTTTTCAATATCTTAAAATGCAGTATTCAACATATAGAAACTCGGCAGAACAGCGCAAACCTGATGTTTTCAGATTTGACTATCAGATCTCTGCATTTTACATAGAAGCAGGCACGGGATAAAGCTTAGGATAAAGATACTGTAATAACAAAATGTGTATAACCAATAAAATTCAGCTTCAACTGAAAAATTATCAATAATTCTGCTGTGCTAATTTTAAACCAAATATTTATATCTCAAAGCTCTATGCTATAGTACTGCAACTAAATTTTGGCCTTTGTAGCGGAGCCGTAATGAGCCAACATCTATCACTACCTAAAGACAAAATCCGTTTCCTTCTGTTAGAAGGTGTGCATCAAAATGCCATCGATACTTTAAATGCAGCGGGTTATACCAACATCGATTATCACAAAACTGCGCTTGAAGGCGATGCTTTGAAAGAAGCAGTTAAAGATGCTCACTTCATTGGTATTCGTTCCCGTACGCAATTAACTGAAGAAATCTTTGAAGCTGCGAACAAACTGATCGCAGTCGGTTGCTTTTGTATTGGTACAAACCAAGTCGATTTAAAAGCGGCGATGTCTCGTGGTATCCCTGTATTCAACGCACCGTATTCAAATACACGTTCGGTTGCAGAATTAGTTCTTGCTGAAACAATTCTGTTGCTTCGTCGTGTACCTGAAAAATCGAAAGATACACATGCGGGCGGTTGGAATAAAGCTGCGGTGGGTTCATTTGAAACTCGTGGTAAGACTTTAGGTATCGTCGGTTACGGCTCGATCGGTTCACAACTTTCTGTTTTGGCAGAAAGCTTAGGTATGAAAGTCATCTATTTTGATGCTGTGACTAAATTACCATTAGGTAATGCACGTCAAGTTGGCTCTTTAGATGAACTTTTGGAAACTGCGGATGTGGTAACGCTACACGTTCCAGATGTTCCGTCAACGCGTAACTTCTTCAAAAAAGAACAATTCGCGAAAATGAAAAAAGGCTCAATCTTCTTGAACGCAGCACGCGGTACATGTGTGGTGATCGAAGATTTAGCAGATGCAATTAAATCAGGTCACATTGCTGGTGCAGCGGTTGACGTATTCCCGAAAGAACCAAAAGCTAATGGTGAAGAGTTCCTATCTCCACTTCGCGGTTTAGATAACGTGATCTTAACCCCACACGTGGGTGGTTCGACCATGGAAGCGCAAGCAAACATCGGTTTAGAAGTGGCTGAAAAATTCGTTGCTTATTCAGACAAAGGTATGACCCTTTCTGCGGTGAACTTCCCAGAAATCGCATTACCACTTTCTGATGGTCAGCACCGTTTGCTGCACATCCACAAAAACGTTCCGGGTGTGTTATCGAAAATCAATACATTGTTCGCTGAACAAGGCATCAACATCTCTGGTCAGTCGTTAATGACAAAAGGTGATATCGGTTACTTGGTGATGGATGTTGACGCATCTGCATCTCAAGAAGCGCTTGATACTTTGAACCACGTTGAAGGCACCATCCGCGTTCGGGTATTGTTCTAAGCAATATTTAGAATAATGTCGAAAAGCCACAGTTGATGCTGTGGCTTTTTTATGGGCGTTTGACTTATTATGTGAATATTATACCAACTGTTAAATAATAAAATGTCGACCCCAATGCTGAAAACACCACTACATGCTTTATTGCTGTTGATGATTGCCATGTTGTGTGTACAAGGCAGTGGTTCTTTGGCCAAAGTCCTGTTTCAAAGCTTTCCTGTATTGACCGTCTCCGCCATGCGCCTGTTTTTTGGTGCGATCATATTGGCGGTGATTTTTAAAATCTGGACCATTAATTTCAAAGTGGTTCGCTGGAAAGCGATTCTGACTTATGGCGTCGCCCTTGCAGGGATGAATGCCCTGTTCTATTTATCGCTTGAACGCTTACCTCTTGGTTTAGCTGTTGCCTTTGAATTTATCGGCCCCTTAAGTGTGGCGCTGTATCATGCTCGGCAGAAATATGACTTCATCTGGGTTGGCTGTGCCATTCTGGGCTTAATGTTGCTCTTTCCTTTGCAACAGGCACAGCAAGGTCTCGACATGCTTGGCGTATTCTTTGCCATTAGTGCAGGTGCGTGTTGGGCACTGTATATTATTGCGGGGCAAAAACCGTCAGGCATCTCTGGTAATCACACCGTTTGCTTAGGCATGAGTATTGGTATGCTCTGCTTACTACCTTTCGCGCTATTTTCAGGCGCCATCGATCGGGTATTTGAACTGCCAAACTTATACTATTTTATTGGTCTTGCGATATTAGCCAGCGCCCTGCCCTTTACCCTAGAAATGATTGCCTTGCGTAGTTTAACCCCGCTGAGTTTTGGTACCTTGATGAGCTTAGAACCTGCGGTTGCCGCCCTCTCAGGCTTTATATTCTTAGGTGAAATGTTACTTTGGAATCAATGGTTAGCATTGGGCACCATTATTATTGCCTCGATTGGCTGTACCTTTACCACGCAACAGGCTCGACAGCAAAAAGAGGCCAAATAAATGATCTTGCCTCAACATCAGAAAAACGCTCTCGCTTATCTTGGAGATCTTAGATGAAAAATCTCCAATTAGTTGCCGTGCTGTACATGGTATTGTCCATGCTGTCTTATCAGATCAGCGCATCCTTTGCCAAGCAATTAATCGCCACGCTTGATCCACTGACAGTGACAATTTTAAGACTGTGTTTTGCGACCATTCTGGTGGCGATCATGTTCCGTTCATGGAAAATCATTTCCAAATTGAAGGAGCTAAAATGGCGAGATTTACTCTGTTATAGCGCAGCCTTGTGTTGTATGAATATTCTGTTCTATACCTCTTTGGGTAAGTTACCCCAAGGGATTGCGGTGGGCTTAGAGTTTATCGGTCCATTGGGTTTGGCCTTACTCTCGATTAAACAGCGCAGTGATTATATTTGGGTAGCATTTGCGATTTTAGGCATTGCTTTAATGGTGCCGTGGAACGATGCTCATGCCCAGCACTTTTCCTATATCGGTGCAGCCTGTGCGCTGGGTGCAGGATTCTTTTGGGCCTTATATATTTATTATGGGCATCGCGTGGTACAGCAAAATATTGGCATGCATGCGCTAACGATTGCTATTGGTCTATCCGCTCTGACCTTACTGCCTTTTGGTCTATGGAATAACGCGCCAGTGCTCCTAGATACTCAATATTGGGGCAAAGCACTGGTGATTGCCCTAATGGCAACTGCGATTCCTTATGCTCTGGATTTAATGGCACTCAAACGGCTAACTAAGCTCAGTTATGGGACGCTTTCCAGCCTTGCGCCTGCATTGGCAGCCTTAGCAGGTCTAGTACTGCTGCATGAGCGAATTAGCTTAATTCAGTGGGTGGCTTTGGCTTGCATTATGGTGGCTTCGATTGGTGTTACCTTACGCGGTGGAAAAGCTTAGTTAGATCTAAGCCGCTATCCTGTAATAATTTGATAACCCAAACGACAGATCAAAATACTCACCAGTATCAAGAATAAAATACGGATAAAGCCACTACCGTATTTTAGAGCCAAACGGACACCCAATAACGAGCCTGCAATATTGGCAACCGCCATCATCATTCCCAAGGCAAAAAGCACATGACCTGTCGGAATAAAGAAGCTGAGTGCTGCCAGATTGGTCATGAAGTTGCCGATCTTTGATAATGCCGAAGCATGTAGAAAGTCAACTTGCAAGAAACGAATAAAAAAGAAAATAAAGAAACTGCCAGTCCCTGGACCAAAAATACCGTCATAGAAACCAATCGCTAGACTACCCATCGCAGCCAGCACCAGTAACTTTGGCGTGATTTTTTGATCGATGTGCACTTGCCCGAATTGCTTTTTCATAAAGGTATAAATCGCAATCACGATCAGCATGACCAAAACAATCGGCCTTAGGATATGGGTTGGCACCAAAGATACACAGGCCGCCCCAATGAATGAGCTGATAAAGGCAAATAGTGCAATCACACCGAGTAATGACCATTGCAATTTGACACGGCGTACAAATGAAAAAGCCGCAGAACCTGTTCCACAAATGGAGGCCAACTTATTGGTACCAAATAAGGTTGCAGGTGCAGTTTGCGGTAAAGCTCCCATCAATGCAGGAATCTGAATCAAACCGCCACCACCTACGGCAGCATCAATGGTTCCTGCACAAAAAGCAAAGAACACTAAGGTTAGAATCAGTTCCCATTCCATTGACGATACTCTTATAAATTTAACAAGCGTTTTGGTACTAGACGTTTTTTATCAGTGATTTCAGCCAAGCCTAAACAGCGCTCTCCATCGAACACCAACACTTCAGCTGCAGCTTCATGATCAATATTGCTTTCCTGACCGTTACCAAAATACTTTCCACGGCCTTCAGGCAATTGCACACGAGGAAAATGCTCAACAGGTGCATAGACTGGCAGTAATAAGGCATCGCGTTGTTCTTGGGTAAGGCTTTCGAGATATTCAATGGTATAACTTGGATTAATCTCAAAATGGCCTGTCTGGGTACGATGCAATTTAGTTAAATGGCCACCACAGCCCAAAGCCTCGCCGATATCTTCACCTAATACACGGATATAAGTGCCTTTTGAACAAGTCACATCCAATGTCAAACTATCTTCAGTAAAGCCAAGCAAGCTTAAGTTATAAATGGTGACTGGGCGTGCCTCACGCTCAATTTCGATCCCTTTACGTGCCAACTCATAGAGTGGACGACCATCACGTTTCAAGGCCGAATACATCGGTGGCACTTGCTGAATATCACCACGGAATTGCTCAAGTATTTGTTCAATTCGTTCTTCGCTCAATGCCGGCACTTCTCTCTGCTGAAGGATTTCGCCTTCAACATCACCTGTCGCTGTGGTTTGCCCTAATTTGACCGTAGTTTGATAACGTTTGGTTGAGTCCAGTAAGTAATGTGAAAACTTGGTCGCTTCGCCTAAACAGATCGGCAATAAACCTGTCGCCAATGGATCGAGCGCACCTGTATGCCCTGCTTTTTGTGCATTGAACAGACGGCGCACTTTTTGTAATGCAGAATTAGAACTTAAACCTAAAGGTTTATTTAATAGGAAAACACCGCTCAAATGACGATAAGAACTTTTTTTCATAAAAGAAAAATCAAAGCATAAAGACCTATTTTAGCAAAACTCGGTCTAGGATTTAAAAAAGGATTGGCTTTTAGCCACAAACAGACATAAAAAAATGCGCCAAAGGCGCATTTTCTTGCTTTACAACAAAGTTAAAATTAACCTTGTTTACGAGCTGGTAACTTTTCACGAATACGTGCAGCTTTACCAGACAACTCGCGTAGGTAGTAAAGTTTAGCACGACGAACGTCACCACGACGTTTCACTTCGATTTTAGCAACGATTGGAGAGTGAGTTTGGAAAACACGCTCAACACCAACACCGCTAGAGATTTTACGAACTGTGAAAGCAGAGTTTAAACCACGGTTTTTCTTCGCGATTACAACACCTTCAAATGCTTGAAGACGCTCACGGTCACCCTCTTTTACTTTAACTTGAACGATAACTGTATCGCCCGGTGCAAAAGCAGGGATGTCTGATTTTAACTGTGCATTTTCAACAGCTTGAACTAAAGGATGTTTACCACTCATGTGGAATCTCCAATATGTGCGGGAGAGAAGAGGTCTCTGACACCGCTGGGAATAGAGGCTAAAGCGCATATCTCCCGTTTAACTTTCCCTTTAGAGCAAAATTGCTTTAAAGAGCCTATTTTTAACTTAAACCAAGTTTAAGTAAAACTCGAAGCAAAGCTTCTCGTTGGGTACAAAGACAAACTGATACCAGTTTAACCTTGCGAATCTTTTAGCCATTTAATTTGCTGTTTGCTCAACTCTACTTTTTCTACCAATTCTGGTCGACGATCTAAAGTACGTTGATAACGCTGCAAAAAACGCCATTTCTCAATATTGGCATGATGTCCTGATTTAAGTACCTCAGGCACATCCAACCCTTCGAAACAGTCAGGCTTGGTATATTGTGGACAATCCAGTAAACCATCCACAAAAGAATCTTGTATCGCAGATTGCTCGTCAGACATGACATTTGGCAATCGACGAATAATACTATCGAGCAATACCATCGCAGGAAGTTCACCACCCGATAAGACGTAATCCCCAATTGACCATTCTTGATCAACATAATGCTGGATTAAACGCTCATCGACCCCTTCATAACGCCCACACAATACAATCAAACCATCATAATCAACGAATTGTTGTACTGCCTGTTCATTTAAGGTTTTGCCTTGCGGTGACATATACACCACTGGCGCATGAACACAGCCTGCTTGTGTTGCAAGTTGTTTGGCATGGTTAATTGCTTGTGCCAACGGCTCAGCCATCATCACCATACCTGGACCACCACCGAACGGACGTTCATCCACTCGTTTATAGTTGCCCTCAGCAAAATCTCGTGGGTTAATGCAAGTCACTTGCACGATGTCACGCTTTGCTGCACGCCCGCTAATCCCGTGCGCTGTAATCGCTTCAAACATTTCAGGAAACAATGTGATGACTGCAAAAAACACCGCAGACTCCTTTATTTTCCTGCTGCGCTACCTTCCCCGAAAGGATTAGTAGTCTACGCCCCAATTGACGTAAATACGACCAGCTTCAAGATCAACGCGTTGTACCACATCTTTATGCCAAGGAATCATTCGCTCTTCAGCATCAATGCTATCAGGCGTCGCTTTTACGACCATGACATCATTGGCACCTGTTTCAAACAGTTCGTAGATTTGACCGAGATTGACTTCTTGTTCTTCATCATCAAGACCTAACACCGTTAGACCTTTAAGATCAGACCAGTAATACTCGTCTACATCTGCTTTTGGAAGCTGAGATTTGGCAATCCAGATATTCGCGCCAACCAGATTTTCTGCACCAGTACGATCATTTACGTCCTTTAATGCAACAACCAAGCCTTTGCCATGTGGTTTCCAACGTTTTACATCAATAGTTTGCCAACCTGCCTTGGTTTCAATGTACCAAGGAAGGTAGTCAAACATATTGCTCATAGGTTCTGTATTAGAGTAAACCCAGAGCCACCCATTCAATCCATAAGCTGAACGTAACTGTCCAATCTGAATACGATCTTCTGGCACATTCTGTGTCGATGTCATGGGCTACCTACTACAATTATGCAGTAGTTGCAGCTTTTTTAGCTTGAGCAGCTAAAGAAGCAACGCGATCTGAAGGTTGAGCACCTTGAGCAACCCAGTGAGCAAAACGGTCAGCATCTAAACGAACTTTTTCAGCTTTACCTTGTGCAGTTGGGTTAAAGAAACCAATACGCTCGATGAAACGACCATCACGTGCATTGCGGCTATCAGTTACAATGATTTGATAGAATGGACGTTTTTTTGCACCACCGCGCGCTAAACGAATAACAACCATGAGAACAACCTTATAATTTTTACGGATTATCCCTGCGCCGACCATCGGCAACACTTCAAACCCCTTTCATAGAGGGCAATATTCTACGTTATATTTGCTTTGAAAGAAAGATTAAATTTTGGGTTATCCACAGCTCTGAATTTAATTTATAAAATCTGCTGAGTTACCAGTCTTCAGCCTCATTGCCACAGCTTGATGTCGTGATATTTGCAGCCGTTTTGGTCTTACACTTAAGACCTGTGCTGGTTAATAACAAGGAATAATTCCTCGGACTTTGACTCACGGCTTTTAATGACCACGCCTGAGTATTTACCGTTAATGTTAACGTGAATTTTTGGTTAGCACTCGTTGCTGTCAAAGGTAGAAGCAAGGTGGTGTTGGTTGCGCTAGGTACGGTGTAGTAAGCACCTTGATTCGTCGCAGTTCCTTTCAGCACAAAACTATCATAACTAAAATTGCGTGCCCGATGTTTTTCCAAAAGCTCAGCAACTTTGAGCATTTCTTGCTGTGCTGTCGCTAAATCTGCACGACGGATATAAGCGTCATAACTTGGGATTGCAATGGCTGCAATAATTGCCACGATCGCAACCGTAATCATCAGTTCAATTAGAGTAAAACCTGAAATTTTACCGTTTTTTCTAGCATGATAAAGTAGGTAATCCTTAGTTAAAGGATGAGCGTTATACTGCCCCATCCTCTCATAATCAAATTGTTCTATTTTCTGTTTATTCATTATTTTCATACCATTTTAATGGCACAAGTTGACGGCGCATTTGACTCACTGGCGTTACATTCGAAGAGCTACTACCACTTTGAATTAAACCACGTGACTGTAACTTCGTATTTGAGTCTGTACCGGCTGCACCAACATTTAAAGCAATAATCCCTTTCCCTGCTAAAAAGTTATTCGCTTGACCTGTTTGGAGTTTTTGCTCACACACACCAAAAGGCAAACAATAGCGATGAACTTGAGTTTCACCACGAACTTGAACTGGGCAGGTTGGTGTTTCTCCTGGATTATATACGCTGGCATATAAGTTCTTATTAATGACAGCCATTTCATCCATGACCTTTTTCCCTTGATCAAAAGATATCGCCCATCCATTTGGAATCAATGCCTTGACTTGCTCAACACTCTTGTCTTTTACATCTTCAGTGGTGAGCAGGCTACCCAATGATTGTCCGGCCGTTGTTAAATCGAGATCCGTCGTTAGTGCACTAAATGTACTTGCATATAGATCTGTTCGAGTCACATCTTGATCAAAAATATTATAAATTGCCCCTGAGCTGGTATCTGTTGCTGGCAAACTACGATTACCTGAAGCAATACTTAACACAGCCAGTGGTTTCTCGTATCCATAAATACTAAAACTTGGTGCATCATAAAATCTTGGGCTACTCCCATCTGCTTTATGTAAATTTAATAACCGCGTCGCACGTATCGCAAAATCCTTTCCTGATGTGTTCATTACTGGATTTAAATCAACGCGCCAGACTTGTCCGCCTAAATCTCCAAAATATAGATGATCCACCAAACCATCCCCATTACGGTCCGCAACATTAATACGACTAACAACACTAAACTGCATCGTGTCAATTTTTAAACTATTTTCTTTTACTGCATCATTTTTATTAATCGCATTTGCTCCACCCCACCAGAGCAGATCGCCATTATTTGCATCAAACATATAAACACCAGCACCTTTCGTTGCCGTAGCTGGATTATAGTCTTTAATCTCATAGCCTGTATCATATCCCCCCCCAACAAACATGACCTGCTTACGCTGTCCTTGCCAATTCACATATGCAAGGGTTGGCTTAGACCAGCTTTGTCCCATGTATTGCAAGGCTGTAACGGTGGTAACGCCAGATGCATTAATAATTTTTTGATTCTTAGGATCGATATGAAATTTTAAACTTGGACTTGTAATATCTTGTAAATTCAAGGCATAGTAACTCTGCCCACCCATTCTTAACCCGCCATACAAAACCTGTTTCCCTTGAGGTTTATTGGTCCCAGTTTCAATTTGACCAACGGTGGCCTGAACCTTTCCATCTTTCATACCATATACATATTCAGTATAAGCTGTCCAAGCACCATCAATACCATAAGGCATATTTTTCCAGCCCAAACCTAAGTCCCGTGTAAAGGCTTTTCTTTGCTCACTGTCCTCCAGCATTTCATTTGGAACAAAAGCAAACTTCTCTTTACCTGTACTGGCATCAACGATATGCAATAAACCTTGCGTCGATCCAAACACAATATAATCATCTCGATCTATAGTGCCGTTCGTTTGGAACTTAGCAAATTGGGTAATTTTTAATGGTGTAGAATGCAAAGGCATTCCAAGTTGCCAAAATGGTTCGCTCTGAGCCAGTTCATTTCCAGTCGCAGTCAGTGGGTCTACTTTATAACCTAACAAATTCATTAGATAGCCAGCATAAGGGTCTTTCTCTGTTGCAGATAAACTACAGCGCGCCACACTAGAATCAGCCAAGTATTGTGAATCGACATTGATTTTTTTTAGGGTTTTACTTTCATTAAATGTATATTTTTTATCACTATTTTTCTGACAATCGCGATTAATCCACAATTGACGTGTTGAACTATCGACTTGTTGCGGGCGTAAAGTTTTTAATTGGTCAAGTGCTCCTCCAATCAACAATTCAGAACCATCGGCCTTTTCTGTATGCCCTCCATTCCACTGATCTTTGAAATCAACACTACCTTTCAAACGAATGATGCTTCCACCACTTGTTTCATTTTCCGTCAAAACTGAATACTTTTTTAAATTTCCATTCCAACTTTGTTTATCCGAAGGAATAAAAATGCTGTTATAAACCTCGCTGCTAAGTTGATATGGAGTAAGGGGATCCGCAGGAATTGTTTGCAAACCCAAAAAGGCATCTGACTTGGTTTCTACCAGATGCTGACTAAAGTCAATGATACTTTCAGAAATACTCTTGGTATCTGATAACTGATACCATCCACCACCACCATACACCCCCCAACGAGCCAGATTGGCCGTATCATCCGCGGGTAAAGGCATCGGTACAATATTGCCTAAAGCTTTTTTTAGCTGATCAAGTGTTTGTGTCAAATTAAGGTCTAAACCTAACAACTTCAGAACCGCACCAAGGGGTTGTAATAATGTATCTACAACACCTAAAAGTCCTTGTACTAGATTAAGTACCGTAGATAGAACTGTCTTCGGTGCAGTAATTGTTCCCAAATCACTCACTGTTTTTGCACTGGGAATATGAGCGAAATCACGCCCAATCCCACCCACAGCGGTTTTAATACTGACAGCCTTGTTCTTATTTTGATAGTTCTCATCTTTTAATGCTCCAGCGTAATTTGCAATACATGACCAAGTCGCTGAAGCTGAACCATTTGCCCACCCAGCTGGTACAGAGCCACAATTGAAGACTGCTGTATTAGAACTATTTAATGAGCGTGTCATTAGCTTTTGTACTGGGTTACTTATATTACTTAAGGGTTCTCGTTGCGAACCAGCTAACCAACCCAATAGATTCTGATTTAAGTCTGGAATACTACCTGTTAATACATATAAGCCATGCCCGCCACATTGTGACGCTGTATTTAAACTTGGACCATTATAGAGATTCGAGTCTACTGAAGACTTACTTACAGCCGTGGATTGATCAAAACCACTATAGGGAGAAATTGTTTTCAGAGTATCATCATACTTATAGAAGATTTTCTCTCCGCCTAACACCCCAGCCAGCAGATCACCCAATAAGCCTCCTCCCGGTGACCAATCATATTCTTTATTCTTGTACCAACTTGGGTAACTTCCAATACCAAGTACAATTGTTTCGGGTGTTCCCCAATCTAAGCATTTTCCATAAATATCAATATTAGAATCAGAACATTTATAAAATCGTGTGGAAAGGATACTAAAATTAACCACCCGACCGAACTCTTTCGATCCTGTCCCTTTTGTCGTCGTACTGAGTAAATAAGCACCAGTTTCGGCATAAGCCGTTGCTGTTGGTGTACTTAAACCCAACAAGCTATTTAAGTTACCTCCAAGGTTTCTAAGCAGCACACCAATCGTATCAACTGCTCCTAATACATTCACCGCAAGCAATTGATTAACCAACGTTCTTAAACTCCCTGTAATACTGCCAACAGGGTCAGCACTGCTTAGATTCGCAATTGTCGTTTTAATTTTTTCTCGTTGTGTGGTATCAAGCTTTTTGGCTTCGACGGCAATCATACCTGCAAGCTCATTTTTCCCACCTCCCGCTTTCGTTGCAGGAAATACAGATACTCCAACTGAAATATTTGCTGATAAAGGTTCAATCCCTTTTGCAGGGTTGCCATCGATCACATCAACAACGGCTTGTTTAATACGGCGCAGACGATTATAGCAACGGTAGCTCTGAATAATGCCCAAAGTTGGATCCTTGATCGGTTCACAACTATCTTTAATATATTGAACAGATCCTTTTAAACCCAATAAATCTGCGCCTAGGATTGGGTTTGTTATCCCATCCACACCTTCCAATATCTGAGTAATTAATAAGGCCGGGATATCACAATAACCACTATCAGGTGTCGTACCAGTGTTTACTTTAACCAGATTAAGGAGGTTAATATTGACAGTTGCAACATTACCAAGCACTCCCTTGACGCCCTCAAGCAAATTACCACTTAGGCAAAGTGGATAGTCTCGTTGCAAGTCAGCAATAGCATCTGCCCCCATACTCTGAGACAAGTCAACCATCAGCATAATTGTGCTGTCTCCACCGGCACTACCTTGTCGATAAATCTCGATATCACTGGCATGAGATGACGTTGAGATAAAAAAACAGCAGGAAACTATACTGGTCAAGACCACACTGATTTGAGTTTTTTTAAGCTTTTTGAGTCTTAAAGTATCTATTTGTTTTGATATCTTATTATTGTTCATGTCCATTTCTCCCTTATGAGCCCTAAGGTTCAAAGTCAGATAAGAAGCGATATTCTGCTACTTGTGTACTATATAGGATGTTCTTATCTTTAAGGCATTGAACGATTCCTTTCACCCCTGAAGGTGGCTCAATACTCTTATTTAAACACCCTGTATCTGCATCAAATAAATCTGTATCAGGATTTGCTAAGAGGCCTTTCATAACCGATGTGACATATACACGTAATCGCATACTATTTTCTGTTTTGGCATTGGTCACATCTGTTCCACGAGCTAAATCGGAGAATGGCTGAGTCACCGACATTGCTCTCTTGATATGTACCTGAGTCACTACCTGCGAACGCCCACCAGAAACATCCGAGGCATGGCATGCTCCACCACCTGTTGCCATGACTTGTTTCTGCTTCGTCGTATTTTGCCAGTACAACCAACTGGCATTGGACAAATCAAACGGGGTATTGCCTTTGAAACAAAAAACCAGTTCTTTATTCCAGTTATCTTCATTTTTAAAAAAACCGACAATACCATTTGCAGAAGCCAAATTTTGCTGAGTATTTGGATCTTGAAAAGACATTAACGCAGCATCAGCATTTTGCGCCAACAGAGTTTGCATTTGGTTATTACTCACCAGTTTTAAGGAGCTTGTACTCTGGCGAATTGCCAATGTTCCAATGACCATAATCATCAGTACAATCATAAGTACAATGATTAATGTCGATCCTCGTTCAACATTTTTCATGTCCCAGCCCCTCCATTGGTACAGGTTGTGTTTTTGCTACTATCACAACCTTCGGAAACCCACCCCATTGCATTCCTTAAAGAGATGGTTTGATCAACGACCTGTCTTAAATAATTATCTTGAGAAGCTGGCTTCAAATTGACCTTGGTACCCAATACTTGGAAAGGTTCTTGGTTCCTTTGTTTAATCACAGACTGATCACCTGTCTTATCGTCAGAACGGACCAACACCCCAATTTGAATGGCATGCACATAAGGCCGAACGGCCTGTGTTACGCCATCAATATTTTTTTTGGTTGCAGTCAATGCCATATAATTTTTAGTATCGGTATAGGCCAGCGTACTATTTGCACTGTTCAAGTCGCCATCCATATAGCCCAAACGGATCTGAAAAAGATCTACGTTTGGCAAAATTATCTGACTTGAGCCCCAAGCTAATTTCAAGCGATCTGTTGCCGTTTTTGTATCTAATACCGTTTGTGTGTATTGTGCAGCTTGGCAACGCAAAGATTGGCGTAAATCCGTTGATGTCGATCCCACATAATAGCGCTGTACCACAAAGGTACCACTTACAACATCTTGACCAGAGCAATCGAGCCCACTTTGAGGTGCTTGATAACGAATCAGCAATTGGTCATTGGTTAGTCCAGTAACATTGGCATTGCCAAAACTAGCAATCTGATTATTCGAGAAACAATCCGTACAATTCAGGTCAATTTTTTCACCCACATTATTCGAGCTGAGTAAAATACCCGCATAAGCTGTTTGGTCATTAATCGCGGGAACTGGAGAGCTTAAGTTTGCTTTGCGAATATCATCAACAATAAAGTTCAACCCCAAACTCGCATTATCTTGGATATGTGCCATCGCTTTTTGTAGCTTATAACTGGTGATCCCTGTAATGAAAAGTTGAATCGCAGCAGCGACAATCAACAAACCCAATGTCAGTGAAATCATCAGCTCAATCAGCGTAAATCCTGCCTGACCCTTACTATGTTTTAGATTTAAGAGGCCTATTTTCATTTCAATATGCCTCCAAGAATAGACAATGTGATCCAGAAACATAAGCACCATCTTTAATACATGCTGCGATGCCTTGATCACCTGCTAAATTAGTCTGATCCCACGCGACATAAATACATTGTCGATTATTTCCAGTCGGGCACTGATCGACGGCAAGGTTCATCCCATTATTTTTTGCTTCTAGTGCCGCATTTTGTAAATCTTGTAGGGCAATTTTTTCAGGTTTATCTGCTACAGCTGAAACATCAGTTTTAGGAACTTCGACTGCTTTAACCTTATATTTTCCTGCACGAGTTGCTTGCGGATTCGCTCTCATACGTTCTGCAAGATCCCGTGCGATGGTGGTTGCCAAGACCTGCTTATTCGCCTCAAGACTGGAATCAATTGCTCTTAACTGCAAAGCAGCAAAACCCAATACACTGATTGCCAATAAAACCAGAGCAACCAATACCTCCACCAGCCCGACACCTTTCTGTTCTTGAATCTTCATGTGCAAGCTCCCTCTTTGATTGTGGTATCGCCAATCACCCCGACCTGAATACAGTAAGAAAGGTTTTTCCGTTCTAAAATAAAATTCTTTTGCGCAGCAAGGCTGCCATTTCGTCTAAAGCTAAGAGTGGTCGAGGAATTATTAGCACTGGTCACACCATGATCTAAACCTGCAATAAAGATTCTTTGTGTTTCTGCTTTTGGAATGGCGATGGCTGTAGCACAATCATCGTCGGATAAAGAGGCTAAACAGACTCCTGTACTTTGTCGTAACAAAACAGCTTGACTACGAGCTTCTGAAATTTTCATCACCAGTTCACGTGCTGAAGACTCAAGCTTTTGTCGGCTATACATGGTTGCAAATGAAGGAGCTGCCATTAAAACAATGATGGCTAAAACAGCGATCGTGATAATGAGCTCAACTAACGTAAATCCTGAGCGAAGATGAACAAAGCTATGCTTTGTCTGAGCGCAAGATGGAAAGCTACGCTCGAAGTTGAACAAATGAGGTTGGACAACACTCGGCCCTATCGCGCGAGACTGTAAGTCATTATGTGCTTGTTGCATACAGTCCTCCATATGCACAAATCTTTTTGTTTTAACGAACATTTTGATTAATTTTTATTAAGCATTGATTTTACAAATTATTTTTATAAAACCCTTAAAGGTCTTTAATTTTAAATCAGTAAAATCAAATCATTATATTAATAAGATGAACGTTATTTTCGTGATTGTTTTCATGTTTAATACCAATTTCCGTCTAAAATGCACTTAAATCCACCTTTAAGAGATAAAAGGTAGGTAAGGACAGATAAATGATAAATAGGTCACATTCATTAATTATTGTTATTAAAAATATTAAATAGTTCACAAAATCAACTGCCATAAAAAAAGCAA
>NZ_DBBF01000043.1:98397-225186 GCF_002292065.1 Acinetobacter sp. UBA991
TTGCTTTTTTTATGGCAGTTGGGGTGTTAACGGCCATCCCATGTAGAAATATTTGACAATCTAGCAATACATGCAGCAGCAGTGGATGAGGATTTACTCCAGTCTTTTTGACCTTGATCGTTTAGACAAATAACGCCATTGCCAGCTTGTGGTGTACCAGTCTTAGGTATTGCCGTTAATACCCATGTTGAAGCTGTAAGCGTATTAAAATCAAGATCATAGAGTGGAGTTCCTTGCTTCGGACTAACAGATGAACCATAAATAGCAGTTATGGTATTCTTTGATGTGTCTGTATTAAGATAGCTATTATACGCTAGCTTCCTTGCCTGCATTATCTGAGCGATATTAATCATTTCTGCTTGCACATCAGCACGCTTAGCTCTTTGTCCATATTGTAGATATGATGGATAGGCGACAGCCGCAATAATGCCAATAATGGCCACTACAATCATTAATTCGATTAGCGTAAAACCG
Organism: Acinetobacter sp. UBA991; assembly: GCF_002292065.1. Classification (NCBI taxonomy): domain Bacteria; kingdom Pseudomonadati; phylum Pseudomonadota; class Gammaproteobacteria; order Moraxellales; family Moraxellaceae; genus Acinetobacter; species Acinetobacter sp. UBA991. The sequence goes on from NZ_DBBF01000043.1 coordinate 98,872, forward strand.
TTTGTAATATTTTTCATCACCAATTTTCCCCACCTGTTCCACATGTAGCATAGGTAATGTTTGCACTTGTTTTATTTTGACAACGTAAGCCAGAACTGGTCATTAAAAATGAAAAATTTTGCACATCAGCACTCGTTGCTCTAATCGCCCAACTTTGTCCTGTTGCAGATGCTGCAGACAAAAGTGGATTTGTCGTCATTCCATCAACGATCGTTAATGTATATCTTACAGCTGCGCCAGTCGCATTTAATGGTACTGTCAAAGTTTGAGTACTTGCATCAAACGGCGTTGTCCCCGTTGAGTTATACAAATATTGGGCATTAAAGCCTTTATAGCTAAAATTCCTTGATTTATGCCGTTCAAGTTGCTCAGCTAATTTCTGCATTTCTTGTTGTGCCGCAGCAGCGTTTGCACGGCGGGCATAATTTTGATAACTAGGCAGTGCAATTGCAGTAAGGATAGCAACTATAATCAGTACTAACATAAGTTCAACTAGGGTAAACCCTAGTTTGAACTTAGCTTGAGATTGGTAATTTTGCATAGCATATCTCTTATTGGCGGTAACGTTCATACCAGCGCGTTTGTATTAAACGACTGGTACATTGCCATTCACCTGTTCCTTGCGTATTACCTGCCATCGTGAGTTTACCGCAACTTCCTGCACTACTATCAGGTTTTGGTACAAATGTAATGCCACGAATACCACCACCGATCACATTATCATTACATTCAGTTACCCCCGCAGGACAGCCGTTTGTCTTTGTCTGGAAGCCACTCTTAATTTCTAGTGCAGTATTTAAAGTTCCATCTGTTTTAATACATGCTCCAAACGGTAAACAGTACCTTTGCCAATCTGTTTCACCAACAACACGAGGTTTACAAGGGTCTTGTTGCTCAATACCAGTACCTTGTGGATCATAGACTGGTACTAACAAATTATTTGTAATGGCTAACGGCTCTTCGAATGCTTTCTGCCCCCCTCTAATACGGAAAGTACCATCCGCTCTTTCCATACTATTAATACCCGTTGTCGATGTACTTTTACTCGATAATGATCGATACCATCCAGCAGCCCCTGTGGTTGAACTCGGGAAAAAGAATCCAACAACTGTCTCACCTGTACCTAAAACTTGGGGATTCTTCTTAAAATCAGCTCGTGTCTTATTTTGCGTACTCAAAGTTGGACTAGCAGTAATCAAATCTCGCTTAGCAAAATCTTTATCCAATATGCCGTATACATTATTTACTGGTTGAGAGGTCAAGGCTGTTGTTGGTGTCATTCCATCTCGACCTGTCAATGGGAAAACATCTAGCGGGGTACTTCGATTCCCTGATGCAATACCAACCACAATAAAAGTACTTGTACCTTGATCATGAATGGTGACCGTTGGTGGTTCATAAAAACGCGGGGCTTTCGCTCCAGTGTAGTCATTCCCAACATCATTAGTTGTATCATTGGTTGCAAGATTTGCTAAACGGACTACACGAACACCAAAATCGCTATACGTTGAACCAGTCAATTTCTGATTATTATTAAAGTCAGCACGAAATACCTGCCCTCCCAAATCACCAAAATATAAATGATCAACTAGCCCATCAGCATCGCGATCCAAGGTACTAATACGACTTACAATGCTATGTTTCATATATTGCTTATCACCATCAGCAGTTGTAGACCCGTAGGTAGCGGACCAAACCAGTTCTCCAGTTTTAGCATTAATCATATAAACTGCATTACCTTTTGCTTTCGTTCTAGTCGCACAGGTACTATCATTTCCTGATGCCGCTAAGGTAAATTCAGGATCCTCATAACATTCATCATAGCCACCACCGACAATTATGACTCGGGTAAGCACACCGTCTTTGCGAATATTTGCCAATACAGGTTTAGACCAAGTTTGCCCTAAACGATCGAAACCAGAGGTTGAACTGTCAATTCTAAATAATAATTTAGGTTGAGTCGGCTCCAATACATTAAGACCATAATAACTATTCCCCCCCATTCGCATCCCACCGTAAATATTCATTTGTCGAGCAGTCACACTACTAGTCGCAGGAGTAGCTGTTGTATCTGTTGTGATTTTATAAGTAGGATCTGCTACCCAAGAGCCATCTATACCATATGCCGGGGCTAAAGAAGAATCACTTTGCCCTACTACAAGCGCTTTAGATTTCACACTATGGTTAAGAATCTCGGTAGGCACAAATACCATTTGCTCTTTACCATCCGAGGCATCAACAATATGAACACCTCCCTCCATTGAACCGTATAATATGGACTGAGTTCGGGCACTCGTTAAATTACCATTCGTATCCAAAGTTCCTGAATATGTCAGTTGCATCGGATAGGAGTGAATACTTCCTCCCATAGACAAATAAGGGGCGTCCGATGTTGTTAGTGAAGGAGGCAATGTTGTAGCTGTAATATCTGTACTATAGCCTAAATAATTTAATAACTTGAGCTTAATACCTATAGGGAAGTCTTTAAGTGTAGTTTGCCCAGTTGTGGTATTAAATTTATTTAAAACATAGGCCGCAGTTAAATCAATATTAGTATAAGGATCTGAGTTATCACTCGGCTTCGCAGGAATTTGCAATAATGCAGTTCCTGCAGTTGAGCCCGTTAACGGTGTTAAGCTTGTCCCATCCGAACTAGCAACATCGGTAAAAAGATTACGAATTTTATAAGCAGCAGTATAAGCATATCGTGAAATCACACCATTAGCACTAAGCTCTGTTTGCCCATTCATAGGTAAAGGAACTTTTGAGAATGTTCCACCCAAGAAAACCTTTCCACCATCAGTATACGTTGAGCCATTCCAATAATCCTTAGTCGTAGTTCGAAACGTACCATCAGTAGAGTAGACTAACCCCCCAGAATCTCCCTGAAAAGCTCCAAGATTTGCTGTTCCTGACATCGCAACACTATATTTTTTAAGATTACCACGCCATGTTAAAGAGTTATTCGCAGGATCAGGTTCAATCGCACGTAAGAAACCATATTCGGATAAGTTGTTTGGGTTTAATGCATCATAAGGCACCGAAATCTGGCCAGTGGTCAGAGGCTCTAACGTTCTCCCGCCTAAACTTTTAATAAATGCAACAACACTATTCGTAACTTCTGATGGACTAGATGCCTGAAAAAAACCACCATTACCAAAGCCACCATTATAGGTAGTCGGGGACGTAGGAGCAGGAACCGTAACTGTCCGTCCTCCTCCAGGAGAACACTTATCTGTTGGTGCCAGGTTAGTCAACGGATCATTATAAGCTCTAGAGCTAAGTTTACATGCATTTTGAGCATCTTGTGTGGCTGTACTATCAATTTGTTCCGTCTGGAAAACATTACCAAACCCCACAAAAGCAGTTTTTATTGAAACACCTTTTGGATTAGTTGCAGGGTTAAATAAAGCTTTAGCAAAGGCCCCAATACAATTCCAAGCACTACCAGAACTAGTATTAGGTAAGTCAGTGGAACAGCTAAATGTACTTCCAGAACTATCTAAAGCTTTTTGCATTACTTGTAATGCTCGGTCATTGCTTGAACCATTCGGTTGACCATCCGACAGGAAATAAATTCCCTGTCCATCACAACTAGCACGATCAGCTACTGTAGGTAATGGAGATTTATATCTTGTGCCTAGATTAGTACTTGTACGATCCTCGACAATATCTGAGTTCGCTGTTGTATCATTTGCTTTAGATTTTGGAGTACCACTATCATCATTTGAAACAACATATACAGATGGCAATGAATAATAATAATAATAATAATAAGAGTCGTAATCAGAAGAATACGGATTTAATATACCTATTCCAGGATTACTATTACTCCAACTTGACCAACCGTTATTTCTACAGTTTTGCCACAAGTTATTAAGATCAACAGAACTTGAAGAAGTTTCGCACTGCCTATACTCTATATTACCATTTGTTCTACGTACTCTTTTCTGATACATATCTTTTTGAATATTATATGACTGCTCAGAATATGTAGTTGTTCCAAGCAAATATGCTGCGGACTCAGCCATTGCATGAGCCGATGGTGTACTTGCTCCCGCTGAAAGGCCAGCAATTTTCTCTTTTAATAAATTACGTTGCGTACTATTTATATCACCGAGTGGTTTAGCGGCAACTAAAATTTGACCAGTCTTATTGTCAGCATCCGCAGAAAAGTTTCCTAATCCAATACTGGTTGTCGACAACCTAATTGGTGCGCCTGATGTATTCCCAATATTCACATCCGAATCACTGCTTCCTAATAACGCAAACATTCCATCTTTCAACCGCGTCAAACGGTCATAACAGCGATAACCTGTAATTGAACTGCCTGTTGCATTCAATGGAAAAGGTTCACACCCACCATTTTCGGGAGTCCTTTTTGCTAAAGAAGGTGCATCTCGAGCACTTAAATAGCAGAAATTACGAGAATATGCCGTTGACCCACTCCCCTGCGTAGTAAAATAATTTCTATTACTAGTTAAGCTTCCAGACACCGGAAATTCAACTGGCGCATTATTATCATTACAATTACCTGACGTTATACCGTAATCTCTATAGCTATTACCTGTACCATTGTCAGGTCCCATAGAGCCCGAAGTATCCAGCATCATAATAATAGTTTTTTTACCTGCTTTAGGTACTGCATAAATCTGTAAATCACTCGCCTGTACTATGGATGTAGTCATCAGCCAAGTCATTGCTAAAGAACTCGTACAAATGGCATACCATAGCTTGTTATGTTGAAAGTCTTTTAATCTTTTATTCATGGTATTCCCCTTAACTTCCTGGAGCTGAGACTTCAGTTAACTGATTCACATAGTTAAATTCTTGAACTTGAGTACTAAATGGCACTCCTTTGTCTGCAAGGCATTTTGCAAGCGTATATTCGCTTCCTGTGGCTAATGTCGCTGTCAGATCATCACTAACTTTGGCATTGGTTGAGCTTAGGCAGTCTGTTTGAACAGATGAGATATCCACAGCATAGGCAGGTAACATCGCTGTTGTAGTTACCCGTATCCGCTGTGCTGATGTCATACTCTTTGGTAATTGAGTACCTTCTGAAACATTAATTCCTCGGGGTAAGTTCGAACCAGGAGCATCATTATTAGCATTAGTTGGAACACTAACAGCAACTTGAGTCACCACAGCAGGCCTATTACTACCAAAGTCAGACGTCAAACTACAAAAACCAGCCACACCACCATCATCAACACTGGCATTATCTGTTGTACCTTTACGAATTAAGCTTGCATTCTTTGTTTGTGCAAAACGACTTGTTGTTGATGTTGGTTTATAACAAAAAATATATTCTCCACCGGGATTACTCTCATTCTCTTTTAATGCAGCCCCAATTACATTACCAACGCTTGTTACCGTAGTTGGATCAAAATTATTAAACCATGCAAGCGGTGCATCAGAGGATTGAAAATTTAATTGTCCAACCTGACTATTTGTTGCGACTCCCAATGAAACGATAGCGACTCGAACAGCGAGTATTCCAACCACAATAATGATTAGTAAAATGATCATGACTACAATTAAGGTCGCACCACGCTGACGTTTTAAATATGTGCGTTTTGGATGGTTCATAGTGAATCTCCCATTGCATTACGTAGTGCAACAGTGGTGCTATATACCCGACGTTGAAAACGTGTAGTTGTATCCGAAGGTGTAGCTGTTTGATCCAACATTAAGAGCGGCTGAGTTGGATCAATGGCCTTATTTTGCGCATTATTCGCGGAACGTACTAATACTGAAATCTGTGTTGATAAAATTCGTGAGCTCACCGATACTTTTCTATTCGTTTCTGTTGCGCTTCCAGCACCTGTTGTATTATCTGTCGCTGCAGTTTCAGCTACAGTACGGTACTGAGGAATCGTGTAGTAACCAAATTGATTCGACACTGTTTTTGTGGTGGTCGCGGTTACAGGTGTCACTGTTCTATTTGTAACGGTAGTTGTCGTTTCGGTTGTCACCATCGCACCAAGTAAAACATGGAAGTGATCAACACGAGGAATAATAATTTGCCCCGCATCTCCTAAACCAGTAATTGGTAAAGGAGAAATTGTATTTGTTGTTGAATTCACCGTTGTTCGCGCTGTAGTAGCTGCTATAACACCAGCAGCTGTTGCTGATGGCGTATTTGCATCACAAGCTAAAGCAAAGTCTGTAGAGGAACCATTACTATCGGGACGTACAAAATAACGCTGAACAACTAAATCGCCAGACAAAACGGTTGCACCTTCACAATTAGTCATCTGCGTTGGTGCAAAAAATTGAATTGTCAATTGATCACTTACAGGATTTGCAATAACTGCACCTGCTGAGTCTTTTAAAGTTACTTGGGTTAGTCCTTTCCAATAGTTTGATGTGGTTGAAACAGTATCATCCTGCCCACGACTTAATAAAGCAGAATCAATATAAGCCGAACTACTCACTTTCGGTACAAAGTTAACATTGGTTGAACTTGTTGCGGTTGATCCCGTTAAAATAATTCCACCATAAGGTGTTTTATCATTCAGTTTTAAATTAGCTAAGTTGTCTTGGTTCGCAAATCGAATATCTCGGACAATATAATCTAAACCAAAAATTCCACTGTCCTGAATTTCAGCATTGGCTTGCTGTAAGCGGCTTGAAAGAATTCCACCAGTAAATAGTTGTACTGCAGCAGCGACAACAATTAAGCCTAGAACCAGTGCAACCATTAACTCAATTAAGGTAAAACCTGACTGCGACTTCACATTATTTTTTTTCATTAATAAACCTCCATCATGAGACAAGAGGCTCCAGCAACATAGATACCATTACTCCCCATGCAGCTTGAAACATCTGCAGAACTGGTCGTCACTCCTGAAGCTGAATTTTCCTCGACAGTTGGAGCTATTTTCCCCCAAAATGCATATAAGCATTGGCGACGTATCGCCATCGATGAAGTCACCCCTGGACAATTATCCATGGTTAACTGCATCCCTAATTGATTAGCATTTCGTGCTGCTTGATAAGCATCAAATTGAGCAACTTGACTTGCTGTACACCCAGAATTAAAACAACTTGTAGGCGCTGTTGTTGCCGATGAAAAACCTGTGTAACCACGAACAAATGCAGGGTAACTCCCCATTTGGCTTTTATTAATACGCATATTTTCAGCAAGACCACGCATAATCACCATCGCCTGAGACTTCTGCATCGCTTCAGCAGAAGCATCATATGCTCTTAACTGTAAGGCGACGTACCCCAAAACGCCTATTGCCAGTAATAATAGTGCAACAAGAACTTCCATCAATCCGATGCCCGCTTGTTTTTTATATTTGATCATCAGCAAGCACTCACTGTCGTATCTGACTTAATAATGTATGCTCCTAGTCGAGTGATAACGATTGGCTTTTGAACCAATAATTTGGAATTGCACAATGTAATCGTGGTATCACCTGTAATATTTGCGACTAAACCATTGCTATCAAACCTTAAGGCAGAGGTTGTTGTAGTTGTCGTAGATGGTGGCATCGTAATCACACTTACTGAAGTCGGGGCAGGAGAAATCGTCAATGTCGTATTACTGTTTGCGACACCCCAGCTTAGTGTTCTTGCATTATTTGTACTTCCAGAAGAAGCAGCCAAATAAGCATCTATATTTGTCCTATTTAAAATTGCTTGGCTTTTTGCTTGAGATAATGCAGTTAGCAACTCCCTAGCATTTCGTTCATAACGTCTTTTTTCCATCAGGTTCGACATTGATGGCGCAGCCATGGTCGCAATCACCCCCAGTACAGCAATTGTTAGCATCAATTCAATTAAGGTGAACCCCTGACTTTTCCCCATCGCCCCTGCACCTAATTATTAAAATTCACTACTCTATATTAAATTTTATTTTTACAGAACCAATACAAAGCAGATAAGCACCAAAAAAAAACGGATGGAGTGTCATCCATCCGTTTCCATTTCACATTTTTCTAATAAAATTAGGCTTGTATCACTTGGATACGCAACTCTTTTGGTAGACTAAAGGTAATGTTTTCCTCACGTCCTTGTAGTTCTTTTGGTGGCGTCGCACCCCAATCTTGTAAGCGCTGAATCACTTGTTTAATTAAAATTTCTGGTGCCGATGCACCTGCGGTGACACCAATTTTGCTCTCTGCTTTAAACCAATCTTTTTCAAGTTGATCCGCATTATCGACCAAATAAGCAGACTTACCCATACGCTCAGCCAACTCACGTAAACGATTCGAGTTTGACGAGTTTGGTGAACCGACCACAAGAACCACATCACATTGTTCAGCTAGGTCACGCACTGCATCCTGACGGTTTTGGGTGGCATAGCAAATATCATCTTTACGCGGGCCTTGAATTTTTGGAAATTTAGTTCGAAGCGCATCAATCACTTTAGCCGTGTCATCAATTGAAAGCGTGGTTTGCGTGACAAAAGCGACTTTTTCAGGATGTCTTACCATTAAAGCATCAACATCCTGTTCATCTTCAACCAGATAAATCTCACCACCTCTAGATTTATCATATTGCCCCATCGTACCTTCCACTTCTGGGTGACCTTCATGTCCAATCAGGATAGCTTCAGTCCCTTCGCGTGCATATTTGGTCACTTCAATATGAACTTTAGTCACTAATGGGCAGGTCGCATCAAATACTTTTAAACCACGGCGATCGGCTTCTTGCTGTACTGCTTTCGATACGCCATGTGCACTAAAAATCACAATGGAATCATCAGGAACTTGATCTAATTCATCGACGAATACAGCACCACGCTGACGTAAATCATCGACCACAAATTTGTTGTGCACCACTTCATGGCGTACATAAATAGGTGGGTTAAAACATTCCAGTGCTCGATTGACGATTGCTATAGCACGGTCAACTCCAGCACAAAAGCCTCGTGGATTGGCCAACACGATTTCCATAACATCCTCTCTCATGATCTGAATTTTTACACCAAACTATTTCGTTTAATGGCACGCTACACTACAATAGCCAAGATATTTTATCATATTCAGGAAAAATATCATGTCGGGTCTATTGTTTGTCGTTTCTGCAGCCTCAGGAACAGGCAAAACATCTTTGGTCAAAGCCCTACTCGATCGAGTCAGCAACTTACACGTTTCTGTCTCACATACTACACGCGGTCAACGCCCTGGTGAACTTGATGGTGTTCACTACCATTTTACCAATAAAGAAAACTTTTTAGCACAAGTTAATGAAGGCGGTTTCATCGAATATGCAGAAGTATTCGGAAATTATTATGGTACCTCTCAAGCCAAGGTCAAAGAACAACTACTACAAGGTCATGATGTTCTACTCGAAATTGACTGGCAAGGTGCTGAACAGGTTCGTCGACTTTTTCCTGAATCAAAACAAATCTTTATTCTCCCTCCAACACAATATGATTTAAGGCAACGTCTTTCAAATCGTGGTACAGATTCAGTTGATGTCATTGAACATCGTTTAAGTTGTGCCGTTGAGGATATGCGTCATTTTGCCAGTTTTGACTATGTCATTATTAATGATGATTTCAATAAAGCGGTACATGACTTAGAAGCAATTATCGCTGCAAATCGATTGGTTACTTTGCAACAAAGTGTGCGTCATCAACAATTAATCGAAAACTTGCTTACCCTTGATCGTGAATAACTTGAGTCTGGACTAAAAGCCTTTTATACTACTCAGTCTTTTCAAATGTAATGTTCAAACGAGACAACTTATGGCACGTGTAACCGTTGAAGATTGTTTAGACCATGTAGATAACCGCTTCGAGTTGGTACTGGTGGCGAGTAAACGTGCACGTCAATTAGCACGTCAAGGCATGGAGCCCACTGTAGAATGGGACAATGATAAACCAACAGTCGTTGCGCTGCGTGAAATTGCAATTGGTCATGTGACTAAAGAAATTTTAAAACAACGCGATCAAGACTACCAAACATCAAACCTTGATATGGTACTGTCTACAAATTCACTAAACTTAGAAGGTTTTACTTTCTAAATCGAATTTGTTATGCGTAAAGCCCATTGTGAAGACTCTGGGCTTTTTTCTTTCTTGCAAAATTCAATGCATATTGATAAAAGCAATATCCGTCATTGAAAAAAATTACGAGTTTTTATAATGAACAAATTGACAAGTTTCTCAATTTGCTTTTCATTAGAAGATAAGCGTAATGTTTGCGAACACTTGCGATCAGTGTAAGTTTTCAATGGGATCAAATCTGGTTTCCGACATTCAATTCGCATTGAATCGGTGAACCATCAACGTAATATATCTTTATATCGTTGAAGTATCAGCAGACATAGCATTTCTGAATTTAGGTTATAAAAGGTGTTATATGCCAGGCGAAGAGGTCAGCCAAGCCAAGCAGCAGCTCAGAGCAATTATTGAGGCCTATCTTAATGATAGTGACGTTCAACGAGTACTTGCGGCCTGCGATTTTGCTGATTTAGCCCATAGTGGTATCACCCGTAAAAGTGGTGAGCCTTATGTGTTGCACCCGATTGCAGTAAGTTGCATTTTGGCGCATATGCGTCTTGATGCTGATACACTGATGGCGGCCTTACTACATGACGTGATTGAAGACACTGAATTTACCAAAGACGAAATTGGACAAAAATATGGCTCAGTGGTCGCCGAATTGGTCGATGGTGTCACCAAACTTAGCCATTCCAGTGATAAAGAATATAACAAAGCCGCATCCTTCCGAAAAATCTTGCAAGCAACGCTACAAGACCCTCGTGTCATTATTATTAAATTAGCCGATCGCTATCACAACATGACCACCTTAGGCGCATTGCGTCCAGATAAGCGTGCTCGTATTGCACAAGAAACACTGGATATTTTTGTACCCATGGCTCGTCTGGTCGGTATGAATGAGATGGCGGATAACCTTGAACACCTGTGTTATCAGAATCTTGATTTAGACATGTTTAATGATGTGCAAACTGCACTGCTTGAGACCAAGCCGAAGCGTTGCGAATATCAAGCGGTTTGGGAGCAAAAACTTTCTGAACTGCTAAAAGCCTATGACCTCAAAGGCCGAATCAAAAAGAAAAACAATAATATCGAGTTACTGCGCCATTTTATTAAAAATGAAATCGACTTAAATGAACTCAGCCACAGCCATGCCTTTGAAATTATTTTACAAAGTATCGCAGACTGTGACCGTCTAGTTGATGCACTGAAAGACAATTTCCAAGTTCTACAATATAGCGATCATATTCGCCGTCCTTTACCTGGTGGCAACCAATCACTCATGATCCAGTTGAAAGGTGAAAAGACCACACTTTCATTGACCATCCAAACTGAACTGATGCGTAAAGCAGCGCGTTTTGGTGTGGTACTGGGTGAAAATGCACCGCAAGCCTGTCGCTCAGCGATTCAGGCATCCATGCAGAACTTGAATACTCTAATTGATAGCGGCTGTGCCAAAACCACCTTTAGTGATTTGCTTGATTATCTTCACCAAGAAAAAATTTGGGTCTATACCCCACATGGGCAACTACATGAATTACCACAAGGCGCAACCGTAGTTGATTTTGCCTATTCAGCTAGCCTATTTTTAGGTAACCACGCGGTTGGTGCCAAAGTCGATGGTGAAATTCGCCCTCTATCGACACCATTACACAGTGGACAAGTGGTTGAGATCATTACCGATGTTTTAGCAACTCCAAATCCAGACTGGCTCAGCTTCATTAACACGCAGAAAGCACGTCGCGCACTGCAAAATATGCTTAGAGAGCAGGATATTGATGAACAGCGCTTAGTTGGTCAGCAAGCGTTAAACCGTGCATTAAAACTATTCCAGCGTTCAATTGATGATCTATCGCCAACTGATTGGACGAATGTGCTGGAGTGGCGTCATTTAAGTAGTAAAGATACCCTGTTCGAACAGATTGCTGTGGGTGATCTCTTACCACAACTGGTTGCAAATCATTTATTTGCTCAGGATTATCATTCACAGCATCATGAAGCATCTGATCGTCTGATTTTAGGTACAGAGGGTGTTGATGTAAAATATGCGCATTGCTGCAACCCAGTCTTGGGCGATCCAATCCAAGGACACCTCTCCAGACGCGGTTTGATCGTGCATCGCTCACGATGTCGTAATTTATTACATGAACAGCACCTTCACCCAGAAAATATCATGCCATTGCATTGGCAATCCGAAGAAATTGATGATGTCCGTTTCAGTGCTTATCTATGTATTCACATGGCAATGAATGATGAGCAGATCTCTGATTTAATCTATCAATGCCGTAAAGCCAAAACGGGGGTAGAGATGGTTCATTCACAAGACCAAAAAACCTATGTCAACATCGTGGTCAGCAACCGAAATCAAATCGCCCAAATTATCCGGGATTTACGCATGAACTTTGGCTTCCCTCGTATTGAACGCCTAAATATGCCCATCGTACAGCCTGAAGTCGCAAAATTGGCAACCACCAATTAAATACAAGTGCAGCTGTGAAATGAATCTTTAAAGCATTTCATCGACATAAAAGTTCTAATAAGATATCCATGCAACTGCGACTACACAGTACTCAAGACTTTCGTGCCTGAATTTTTGTGTTAAAGTCGCATGGTTTAAGATAGAAAAAACAACCTAGGAGAGCTAAATGTCACGCCAAGTTATTCATACTGAACACGCCCCTGCTGCTATCGGAACATATTCTCAAGCAATTCTTGTTGGCAATACACTCTACCTTTCTGGTCAGATTGGTTTAGATCCGTACAGTATGGAACTTGTAGAAGGCATTGAAGCCCAAATCCGCCGTGTATTTGATAATCTTAAAGCCGTTTGTACTGCGGCTGGTGGCAGTTTAGCTGATATTGCCAAACTCAATATCTTTTTAACTGACTTGTCACACTTCCAATTGGTGAACCAAATTATGGGCGAATACTTTGCGCAACCATACCCTGCTCGTGCAGCGCTTGGTGTTGCTAGCTTACCAAAAGGTGCTTTGGTGGAAATGGATGGGATTGTGATCATTCCATAAGCACTTTTTTAAATTTATATTTATCAAAAAGTTATAAATCATCAAAAATATCGCCGATCAGGCGGTATTTTTTTATTCAAATTCCCAATAAGAATATACTCATTGTTAGAATGAAATTCATTGACAAACGATAATAATTATCAATAATATCAATTATCGCATTTATATTTGTGGCTCACTCCCATGTATGTTTGTTTATGTCGTGGAATTACAGATCAGGATATCAAAGACGCCGTTGCAAATGGCGCTGAGAGCTATCGTGAAATCCGTGACCTACTCGATCTAGGAACATGTTGTGGTCGTTGCGCTCCAGAAGCCCGTGCTATTATCAGCGATGAACTTGCTGAAATCGCTGCACGTATTTCTATAGCTGCCTGATTTATCTTCAAAACTCTTCCTCCAATTCAATTCGTGTTTTACGACTCCACCGCTTCCTGTAGAACTTAAAAAGTTCCTCATTTAAGCGGTTTTTTTATAAAAATCATAATCATATCAGGATGTTTTTGATTGTGATTTTCATTTGCCGTTCTATAAATTACTCGCCAGATGCTTCTTTCTTGATTAAGATAAGATAAATTGCCTTAGCAACTAGGGCATCGTGTGGTGTTTTTGGAGTAAGCGCAATGAAAGGCAATCGCGAAGTTATCAATCAGCTGAATCAGGTGCTGTACCATCATTTAACTGCGATCAACCAATATTTCTTACATTCTCGTATGTTTAATGACTGGGGAATTGAGCAACTCGGTTCAGCCGAATATAAAGAATCTATTCGTCAAATGAAACATGCTGATAAAGTGATTGAGCGTATTTTATTTTTAGAAGGCTTACCGAATTTACAACATCTAGGCAAGCTCTATATTGGTCAACATACTGAAGAAGTTCTGAACTGCGATATCCGTAAGGTCAAAGAAAATATTGAAGCAATTAAACAAACTGTTGAACTTGCTGAAGCAGAACAGGATTATGTGACCCGTGATTTGGTCCAAGAAATTTTAGAGAAAGAAGAAGAGTATTGGGATTGGCTCGATACCCAACTTGATCTGGTTGAGAATGTGGGTATCGAAAACTATATTCAAAGCCAAATCTAATTCTTCTCTTCAACCCAAACTATTGATTGGGTTAAATCAAAAAATAAAGCCCTAATCAGGGCTTTATTTTTATCTCGCTTGCTTATTCATTTCAATCACTTCTGGCAAGCTGAGTGTTTGTCCATACAGCTGCTGTAAAATAAAAAGCTGCTGTTCTGCTTCTTCAAACTTGTGATTATAAACCAGTACCTGTGCATACTTTTTCAGATTATAAGGAGTTGCTTTATTTTTGACGAAAGCATCCATCCACTCCAAATCCGTATTAGACATTTGAGTTTGAGGTTGTAGATTGATCCAATCAAGTCGTTGCTGAAATTGCGTCAGCAGCAGAATCTTAGAACTTCCCAATATCTCTACTGTCGGTTGCTGCTTTTTAAAAATTAAACGGCTGTTTTCCTGAAATAGCTTGTAATCACGCCAGATCAATAACAGCAGTACAATACCAATCAGCCAGATAACGCGAATGACATTTGTATTTAAAGTTACTGCTTTTAGCTGAGGTGTTTGTGCTTGAACTAAACCCAATAAAAAGCCCATAGGCAGTAGGAAATACGCATAACGTTGCGGAAACTCCAGCATGGTATGGATCAGAATTGCAGCAACCATCATAATTGCAACCACTGAAGTGGTGTCTTTGGCATTTCGCTCTAACCAGAAAAACCAGACTGCCATATAGCCAATAATCAATAATCCAAGTGGTAAACCATTCCAAACCAAGATATCCAACAAAACATTGTGCGCACTGATCACCCACTCATGCGAAGGATGTAAATTAAAAATACTAATCTGAGCAATACTGGTTTGATTCCAGCCATAACCAAACCATGGCTGCTCTTTTAGCGCCAAAAGCATCTGCGTCCAGATATCAAAGCGTAAATAGCCTGAGCTCGCCCGGTCAGCCAAACTGGTTGTTTGGATGACTTCAGAGTTTGAGAACGTTTCAATGACATTTGTGAGTAGTGGTAAGCCCCAAGCCGCAATCACAAAAAAACCGATACACCAAATCCAAAGCTGACCAAAGTTGAAACGTGGTTGCTGCTTGTATTGTTTATACATCCAATAAAATAGAATAAATAAACACACCACCCATGAAGTTCTAGACTGGGTTAAAGCAATAGTAAATAGGATCAATAGACTAGAGGGCACTAACCAATACGCAGCTACAACTCTTTTCTCATATAGATATAACGCCCCCATTAAGCCCATGATCAAAAAAGTTGCCAAGTGATTTGGTTGACCAAAGTTTGCATAAGGGCGATCACCTTTTAATTGCATCACCCCATTAATCACACCGCCAAACCCGCACCATTGCACAATTGCCATGACACTACAGACAATCGCAATACCAAATAGCAGCTTAGCGGTCTCTTGCATCAGCAGTTCACGCTGATCCGCCTGCACCGAAAGGTTATAGCCAAGCACGATCATCAGCCAAAAAGCGAATACATAGAGTGAGCTTAATAGTGCCGTGCTAAAGTCATTGACCAGACCAAAGCCCCACTGCAACAATGGAACAGCAATAATCGGTGCGATCCAGAGTTGAACTCTGGGAATAATCATTTTTTTATTGAGAAAAACTGCAAGTAAAACTAGTCCAGCTGAAAAACTGGCAAACTCACCAGAAAAAGTAACCCAAGGATAAGTATGAAATGGGGAGAGCCAAGCAAAGCTGATCAGAACGCTGGCAAGAAAAAAGCATAAAAATTGCATAAGGTATCTTAGAAAAGCACTTATCTCTATAATACAGCAAAGTACTTTATACAGCTTAAACAAGTCAGATAAACTACACTTCTAAACTAATCTAGGACCACACTGACTATATTTCTAATTAAGCAAATTATTTATAAGATTGAGTTTTTTTATACAACCATACACATTAGAATACACTTATATTATCAATACTTTATCGATATGAAAACCGAGTCTAAAAACAAAAACATGTCACATCTTTACGCTATAATTAACAACAAGATCACAACTAAGCAATTAACCATTGCAGTGATTGGCTTGGGTTATGTCGGTCTACCACTGGCCTTGGCCTTGAGTAAAAAGTTTAAGGTTATTGGCTATGATACTAACCCAAAGAGAATTAGTGAACTCGAAAATCAACAAGACTCTACTTTAGAGATCAGCCGCACAGAACTTGGTGATTTATCTAATCTTCATATGAGCTCTGATCCAAAAAAACTCACGGAATGTGATGTTTTTATCGTCACAGTACCGACGCCAATCGATCATTTTAAACAACCCGATTTAAATCCCTTAATTCAAGCGTCAACCACAATTGCAAGACATTTAAAAGCTGGCGATATTGTGATTTATGAATCCACCGTCTACCCTGGTGCGACCGAAGAGGTTTGTGTTCCAATATTAGAAAAATATTCACAACTCAAGTTTAATCAAGATTTTTTTGTAGGTTATAGTCCTGAGCGTATCAATCCAGGAGATAAAACCAAAAGTGTTACGACCATTAAAAAAGTTACATCAGGTTCAACACCAGAAATTGCCGATTTAATTGACCAAATTTATTTAACTATTATTACCGCAGGCACACATAAAGCTGCGTCAATCAAAGTGGCCGAAGCAGCAAAAGTAATCGAAAACACACAACGTGATGTCAATATCGCCCTCATCAATGAACTTGCCCTCATTTTTAATAAACTCGGCATCGATACTGAAGAGGTATTAAAAGCCGCAGCGACCAAATGGAACTTTTTACCTTTTCGTCCAGGACTCGTTGGTGGGCATTGTATCAGTGTAGACCCGTATTATCTTACCCATAAGGCCCAATCTATTGGTTTACATCCAGAGATTATCTTAGCGGCGCGCCGATTAAATGACCGTATGGGTGAGTATGTTGCGACGCAACTCATCAAAGAAATGGTTAAACAAAAGATCCAAGTTGTCGGGGCAAATATTCTGGTGATGGGACTGTCATTTAAAGAAAACTGCCCAGATATTCGCAACACCAAAATCATTGATCTGATTCAATCACTCAAAGAGTATGATTTGAACCTTGATGTCTATGATCCTTGGGTTGATCCATTAGAAGTCATTAAAGAATATGGCTTGGAACCTGTTCAAACCCTTCAACCAGCTAATTACGATGCGATTGTACTGGCTATTGGGCATCAACAATTCAAAAATATGACTTATGAAGAAATTCAGGCTTTGGGTAAGGAGAACTTTGTTCTTTACGATCTTAAATATATTCTCCCATCTCACCAATCGAATCTCCGATTATGATTTAAATACCTCTACATATAGAAGGCAAAAACTTTTGGGAAATTTGTGATGATGCACACTCCCAACGTGCTGAACCATTACCCGCATAGTTCATCATTGCAAAAACAAGCGTTTTTCCTGCCACTCCAGCATTCATATTCGTAGAATTAAATGTAAATTCAAAAGCACATAAAGCTCCGGTATATGTTGTATTAATCCCAACGCTTTGAACATATTTAGTATTCAGTGTTCCTGATGCATTCAACCCCAAATCTGCTGGTGAAATCGGGCAGCTCCCGCTTTCACCATATTTTGCCAATAATTCAGCCTTAATTGAGCTTGCCATATTAAGTGCCTCAGCAACTTGCGCCCGCGTGGTGTAGTTTTGATATGCAGGAATAGCGATACTCGCTAAAATACCAATAATAGCAACAACAATCATCAATTCAATGAGTGTAAATCCTTTCGCACCAATCATGACTTTGCTCCCCAAAAATGTAATTATGGGAGCTTAATTTCAAAAATCATGCCAAATAAATAAAATAAACAATTTCAAATATATAAGTTAAATTAAAAGATCAAATGAATGACCTATTTTGTCACATGATGACTTATAAGATAATTTTATTGAATAAAAAATTTAACGAAAGAACTTCAAATCATATACACTTTAGAAGAGCTTATAATCTCTTAAAATCATGTCTAAGAAAAAAATATTGATCGTGACCCGCAATCTTCCTCCATTAATTGGAGGAATGGAACGCTTAAATTGGCATATAGCAGATGAACTATCTAAGGATCATGATGTTCTGCTTATTAGCCATACCAAAGCAAGAACAATCGCGCCATCAAAATCCACATTTTATGGAGTCACATTAGATCCACTTCCTCTTTTTCTTATATTGGCTTTTATCAAAACATTCTGGATATGCTTAACCCAACGCCCAGATATTTTATTTGCAGGCAGTGGTTTAACAGCTCCAATCACAGTTTTTTGGGCAAAGTTTTTTAGAAAAAAAAGTTTAGTTTATATACATGGTTTAGATATAAAAAATGATAGTCGTATTTATCATTTAGTTTGGACACCATTCATACGGGCTGCAAATCATATTATTACAAATAGTTCACCTACTCGTGATTTATGCATAAAAAAAAATATTCCATCTATGAAAATATCTATAATTCACCCTGGTGTAACATTTCCAGCAAAAATTCAAAATCATACAGTTATGCAAGAAATGAAAGAGAAATTAAATCTTAATAACAAAAAAATTCTCCTTTCTGTCGGACGCCTAACAGAACGCAAAGGTTTAAGTGAATTCATAAAACTTTCTTTACCTCAAATTGTGAAAAACAATCCAAACGTAATCTTGCTCATTGTCGGTGATTCAGCCAATCATGCTCTGAATAAGAATATGCAAACCCGAAATCAACTCATTAAAATAGCTCAAACTCATAACATAGACCAACATCTATGTTTTGCAGGAAAAGTTACAGATCAAGAGCTTTCTAGCCTATTTTATTTATCCTCTATTCATATTTTTCCTGTTAAACACATAACAAATGATCCAGAAGGCTTTGGTATGGTTGCGATAGAGGCTGCAACACATGGAATTCCTACAATTGGCTTTGCTACAGGTGGTGTAATAGATGCTGTAGAACAACAAAAGAGTGGTTTTTTAGTTGAGAGTAATAATTATCAAGAACTCAGTAATGTTGTTACACAATTTCTGCAGAAAAATACCTTAATAGACCGAGATACATGCCAAGATTATGCAGAGAAATTCTCATGGAACAACATGAGAATTAAACTCTCGTATTTATTAGACAATTAGGTTCGACCATACTCATCCTTGAAGCGAATAATATCATCCTCACCTAGATAAGAACCAGACTGTACTTCAATCAATTCCAATGGAATAGAGCCTGGATTTTCTAAACTATGTACTGTCCCCAATGGGATAAAGGTTGATTCATTCTCTGAAATAAAATATTGTTCCTCACCTTTAATAACTTTCGCTGTACCTTTCACAACAATCCAATGTTCTGCGCGATGGTGATGTAGTTGTAAAGACAATTTTTCTTTAGGTTGAACAGTAATTCTTTTAACTTGATAGCGCTCACCTATATCAATACAATCATATTTGCCCCATGGACGAACAACTTCTTTATGTTGTAACAACTCCACCCTTTGGGTGTTTTTCAACCTCTGCACTATATTCTTAATTTCTTGAGATTTATCTTGATGGGAAATTAATATTGCATCTTTTGTTTCTACAATAATAAGATTCTCAACACCTAATACGGAAATTAAACGTGAAGAAGAATGGATATAATTATGATAGCTCTGCTCAACTAGCACATCACCAAAAATCACATTCTCTTGCTCATCCTTTTGATTAGACTGCCATAAAGATGACCATGTACCTAAATCATTCCAGCCAGCTTTCAAACTTATAATTACACCATTTTGGGTATGTTCCATAACCGCATAATCTATTGATTCATCTGCACATTGTTGAAATATATCAGCATTAACACGGATAAAGTCCATGTCTTGTTTTTTACTTTGCCATGCCAGTACACAACTTTGATAAATTTCATCTTGATATTTTTTAAGCTCTTCAAGAATTACAATAGATCTAAACATGAACATACCACTATTCCACAGATATTGATTCGTGGATAAGTACTTTTCTGCAGTTGACCGATCTGGTTTTTCAACAAACTGTTTAAGTTTATAAGCCTCGTTTTTCTTAATTTCATCTCCCAATTGTATATAGCCGTAACCAGTATTTGCTTCTGTAGGAACTACCCCAAAAATAGCTAAATCGTTTTGCTTTGCATAATGATAGGCATTTTTAACACACTCTTCGAAGCATTCAATATCAGCAATAAAATGATCTGCAGCTAAGACAAGTAAGATAGTGTCATGCTCTGGATAGAGTTCGAGTCCCAGTAAAGCGGCTAGAGCTATTGCTGGGGCAGTATTTTTTGCGTAAGGCTCTAAAATAATTGAAGCGTTTTTAATATTTAACTGTCGGAGCTGCTCAGCAACAATAAATCTGTGCTCTTCATTACATACAATAATCGGTGGTGCGATTGGTTTTGGTAAATTTTCTAAGCGCTTCAAAGTTAATTGCAGCATTGTATGACTTTCATCTACAAGTTTTAAAAACTGCTTTGGGTAAGCTTGACGTGAAAGTGGCCACAAACGTGTACCAGCCCCCCCAGCTAAAATGACTGGAACAATCATGTGTATTTCCTTTCTAAACACATTGAAATATATTAAATATAATCATTTATTAGTAAAATGATATCACGAATTTTATCTTTGCTCTTCTTGGAAGCACTTATGACAACACCTGCAATCTGGTTTCCAGCAGTCAGAACCAATAGCGGCTCAGATAAATTCACAGAACAACTCGTAATAGCATTGAATAAAAATGGGATTCGGGCTGAAATTACTTGGTTGCCACATTATGCAGAATATTTACCATGGCTAGTAAAAGCACCTACTGCACCAGAATGGGCAAATATTATACACATCAATACTTGGCTTCCCTCAAAATTCTACCCCAAGAATCTTCCCATTGTTGCTACATTACACCATTGTGTTCAAGATAAAAATTTTTCACCTTATAAAACAAAACTGCAAAAGCTCTACCAT
Source organism: Acinetobacter sp. UBA991 (assembly GCF_002292065.1). NCBI lineage: Bacteria > Pseudomonadati > Pseudomonadota > Gammaproteobacteria > Moraxellales > Moraxellaceae > Acinetobacter > Acinetobacter sp. UBA991. The sequence continues at coordinate 119,845 of NZ_DBBF01000043.1, forward strand.
TTTTTATGGATTACTCCAATTGAAAAAAAATCTATTCAGCATGCGACTATTATAACCACCGTTAGTCAATATACAGCGAATTGTGCAAAAGAGATTTTTGATATTTCCAATATAGAAGTTATTTATAATGGCGTAGATCTTGATATTTTTAATCCCGTACCCCGAAATGAAAAGAAAGAAAATCAAAAGTTCAGTCTATTGTTTGTAGGCAATAACTCAATTCGCAAAGGTTTTGACTTACTACCTAGGATAATGGAACAGCTTGGTGATGATTATGAACTGTTTTATACAGCCAAATCTGCCGAAAAACTCCCATCAAATATGAAACAATTACCATATCAAAAAAGCTCTCAAGATTTAGCAAATGTTTACAGATCAATGGATGCATTACTTTTTCCTTCAAGACTGGAAGGATTTGGTTTAGTGGTAGCAGAAGCTATGGCATGCGGTTTACCTGTTGTCGTTGCTAATAGCTCGGCACTACCAGAACTTATTGACCATGGGGTATCTGGTTTTATTTGTCAAAAGGATAACATTTTAGATTTCACAAAAAAGATAAGAAAACTGAGGGTTGACCAAAATTTGCAAAAAAAAATATCTAATGCAGCAACTACCTATATTCATAAAAATTTCAATATACAACAAACCATCGATGCTTATATTAAAATATATATAAAATTACTTGCAGATCGTTAGATATCTGCAAGAAAATCACCAATTCCTTTCTTGAAATTTTCCTTACTAAATCTTTTAATATTAATCAACCCCTTACCGGATAAATTCTCACATAACTCATTATCAGTCCATAATCTTTTAATGCATTCTGCTATTTCTTCTACATCTAATGGATTTTGCAACATTAATGCAGAGCCTTCAGTCACTTCAGGTAAAGAGCTATTATTAGAAGTTAAGACAGGTACGCCCAATGTTTGAGCCTCGATAATAGGTATACCAAATCCCTCATTCAAACTTGGAAATAAAAATGCTCGGCTATTTCTTATTAAGCACAGCTTTTCAATATCAGATACAAAGTCTGTTTTAAAAATATTAAATTTTGAATGAGAAAAGTTTCTATGGTTAACTAAATAATTCTCTAATAAAAATTCTTTCTTATATTCTATATCAATGCTACCAGAAATGACCAACGGAATAGACTTATCCGAATGTGTTACTTGAGCGTATGCTCGGACTAAATTATGGATATTTTTTCTCTTCTCAACAGCCCCTACATAGTACATATATTGACCAGATTTCAAGTTGTACTTATCTAGCACTTGTTGTTGAATTTCAGGTAAAGAACTCAGATAAATGCTATTTTCATCTGCAGGCAATGGTTGATACACAACTTGCACTCTATCATGCATTTGTGGAAAATATTCTAAGAATTTATTTTTTGAATGATTTGATACTGCAAGAATTTTATCTGCGTAGCAACACGCTTCTAATCTTTTATAAAAATACTGATAATATTTTCTTTTTTCATCAAGAGGTATAGTATCATGAACCGTTTGGATCATTTTATGTCTATTAGACTTAAATGCAAGTGGAGAATCTGTAAATATTATATCTTTACTAAAAAAACCAGGTAAATTAATATCCTGCAAGTATAAACTTTTAAAAAACAATAAATCTATATTATTTGAATAATAAAGCAACTGTTTATTTAAAAAAAAATTAAACATTTTTTCTTTTTCAAAAAAACTATCAGCATTATTTAAAAAAAGATAGTCCATCTGCATGATTTTATTAAAAAAATAACCCAACACTATTTTAAACTTATTATTGTGTTCGAAAAAATATTTATTAGGATCTCTTAAGTAATTAGAAACACTATCGTTTATCAAATCTTTATTATACATTTGTGAAAATAAACCAATATCGTAATGATTTCCTTTAATTGCCTCAATTAAAGATCTAGCGAATTGATAAACTCCTCTACGATCACTTCTATTAAATGAATAACTCAAAAAAACAACACGGTTATTAATGCTCATTTTTATTCCTTACTAACCTATAAAAGCGTCTCAACCTTAAATACACCTTGGGTGATAAAAAAATAAGAAAGGTTCTAACAAAATCCTCCAAAAAACCTAATCTAAAAAATTTAGTAAAATAAAAAATGCAGAACAACCTAATTAGCCTTAGGTTTATATATTTCACATTATAATAACGATAATACAATAAATTAATCTCATCAGATTTATAAATATTTTTTTCCAATAATTTTTGATCAGAAATAAATCTTTCAGGATAGATAAAACCTGTTTGCTCCCAATTAATAATATTAAAATTTAATGAAAGTATAATTTCAGAAAGAAAAAAATAACTCTTTGAAATATATGTTGTATAAGGCAGGTATATACCATATCCTTTTGAATTAACCCAATCAACCATTAAAGCTTGTTCTGGAGTCAACCTCTCCCCTTTATCACAAAAATAATTAAAACAAGACTTAATGCTCAATGGTGTAAATAAATAATCCCTAGAGAATAACTTTCTCCCCCATAAATCTTTCATTTGTCTTGTTAAACCAAATTGAACAACATCACCTAAGTGAAATAAAAAATGCTGATATGATAATGGATTTTTTGTGTATAAATTAGATACATTTATTGCTTCTTCAAAAAACTTATATTTTAAGTATTGATCAGGGATATTCTTTTTTTTCTTCACTTTAAAAAAATTATTATTACTTAAACTCAAATCAGCACGAATTTTTAAAGTATATTCACGATTAGCATATTTCAATCCTTCCATAGTAGAAAAAACCATTTTATTGAAATTCCAAGGCCTACTATCAAATCCCTCAAAAACCATTATACTTTCTGGTTCATCATTATATAGAACTTTATCCACAACCGATTCATCACAATTTTGCCCTTCCCATGTAGACACAATAATTTCAGCATATGGTAAATATTTTTTTATAGAGTCAATACATTGATAAAACAAGCAATTCTTGTCATCCTTCACATAATGAGTTAGACCTTGAATGACTACGGAAATACGTGCAGAGCCTATGACCTCTCCATCGCTTTGCAATTCTTTCATATCACTCCTCAATTAAATACTTATCATCTAGAGCTCCTGGAATCTTCACCACAATATTTATAGCATCTGTTAGTGCTTCAAAGTCTGTTACTTCGCCTGGCTGGAGTACAATGATATCACCTTCCTGCCATTCTTGACCTGCCATCCTTACTTTACCACTCAAAATCATTGTAATTTCAGTCGCTACTTTATGGTAATGCTTAGCTTCATAATCACCGATAACATACTTTTTTATAGCTACTTCACAAGCATTCGTATTAAAAGCAGTTGGTGTAAACCCACCAACAAACCAGCCCTTGATCATATCTTCATATCTTGCATGATTCATCATCATATTTCCTTAGAAACCACGAACTAATTTTATAAAATTTTTAAGCGCAATTCTCATAAGAGAGTCTATAAACCTAACGACAATTTTCCATAATTAGCTATCTTTTCTTTTCTATAAATGCTTCTAACTGTTCCAGTTGTTTTTCATTTTTTATAGGGTGATAAAGCTCAGTAGCAACTTTAAATATACCAATTCTATTTTGCTCTAATACTAACTCATTGAGGCTTGGGCAAATATAAAATAAACCATTGACTGAAGCATCTTTTCGAATCATATTTTTTGCAGCTTTTACAAATATTTCACCTTTCTCAAACCAGAAGAAACCAGCCGTCGCATGTCTACTAATGGGTCTTTTTTCTGCTGCTTCAATAACTAATTCATCTTCAATTTTCACATAAGAATAACGTGGATGTACAGAATTAAAGCTAACCACCCCTGCGTCTAAACCACGCTGACGAAAATTTCGTAAAGGTAATGAAAAATCAATATCTAGTAATTCATTTCCATTAAGAATAAGTAATTCATCATTATTATCAATATAAGGTATTGCAAGAAGTGCTGTACATGCGGCTCCTCGAGTATTATCAGAAACCTTGAGTATTTTAGCATCTGGAGAAAGTAGACATACAATATTATCTAAATAATAATCTCGAACATCTGTGTCACGTAAAGCAATAATAAAATTAACCTCTGAGTCAATAGAAGCACATTGTTCAATCAGTTTTTGAATCAAGGGAATACCCTCAAACTCAACCAATGTTAAAGGGTAACTTTCATTCTGACTTTGCAACGGCATATACCCAGCAGCTAAAATTAATACATTCACATCAAAGCCTCAATTTGTTTGATTTGAGATTCTATATTACTTAAATTAACATCATGTACGTCTTTTACCACCAACACATGTGCTCCAGATGCCCTTGCAGACTTAATGCCATTTTCATTATCTTCAATAACTAAACATTCCTTTGGCATTAAACCCAACTTTGTAATAGAGGTTAAATAAATTTCTGGGTCAGGCTTTGGTTTAATGACATCGCTCGCTGATACGATTTGATCAAGATAACCTCCAAGTTTGGATTTTTCCATCATTACTTCAACGGTATGTCTAATAGAGTTTGAAGCAACCGCAAGTTTAAATCCTCTCGCTTTTAGTTTTGACAAGGCATATTCATGGACAAACTGAGGTTTACATTCGGCATAAACAATTTCCATCGTATAAATCTGTTTCATTTCATTGATAAACTTATGAAGTTCCCTAGGGAGCCCAGATTCTAATGATAACATTTCAAGTTTTTTGATAGTGGGCAATCCATCATAAGTAGTTAGATGATCATATCGGTTAATTTGATAGCCAAATAATCCTAATGCACGATTGAGTGCTTTGTAGTGCCAATCCTTAGCCTCTATTAACACCCCATCCATATCAAAAATAATTGCTTTTATTTTCACGTTTTAGCTCGACTAAAATAAGCTTTAGCTTCTTCAGGTATGTCAGTACACAACATCAATTGAGAGTAATGAGATAAAGGGCGAATTAAGCTCCATAAAGAGGTTTTATCACGACCATGCAGTTCCGAAGATACAATACAAACTTTTTTGCCTTGAATTAAAAAATTTTCGATTATAGTCGAGTTATACCACTCCTCTGAAAAAGAATCTAGCCAGACACCTACGGCTTGATCAAACCATATAGGATGTTGTTCAACTTCACTCATTCGAGTAAATATTGGAAGTCCTAGTTTTATATAGGCTCGCATATCAGGTATTGACATATCAAAAACAAACCAGTTGGTATTCGGTATATTTTCCATATACATTTTAAGAGTCTCTGCCAATCCATCTGCTTTGACATTTAACGCCAATGGTAAATCAGATCCACTATAAATATCTAAAAAATCTTTAAAACTTATGGCATGATTATTAGGCATATCATGTGAAATAACCAGTGTTCCATTTAAATCCCGAATATCTGTTTCTGTACCAAACCCAAGATTGAAAGAGTGCATAAATGCAGCAATGGTGTTTTTCTCTTTTATCTGTCTCCAATAACCACGATGACTTAAAATAATCATGTATTCATCCCCGCTGCCCTTTTCGAAATAGGTAAACTCAAAAAAAGATCCAAATCTTGGGGAATACCTAAGCCATACATGCCTTGAGCTTCCGAACCTATATTATAAATTCCTATTTTTTGTCCTTGTTGAATGAGTCGATTATAAACAGGAGCAACATAGAACTCATCATTCACCCGCTCATTACCATGAATCATGTTTTCTGCGGCAGCTACAAAGTTACATCCGTGAGTATAATTATAAATACCTACGGTTGCCTCATTGGAAATCACTTCTTTCTCGACGACTTCTGTCGCCATATTTTTATCATTTAATCTAACAAATGACCATTTGGGATCATTAGCTGTCATCGTCATAATCAAACCATCTAAATTATTTGATCTCTGATAATTCAGATAGTCATCAATGCGAATATCTACATACTGATCACTATTGGCAATCATTAATGGATCTTTATTATTAATAAACTTTTTAGCAGCTAGCACTGTACACGCTGCTCCCTCAGTAAGACCCTCAATTTCTATAATTACTGAGGTTGGAGCCCATTGATTCAATTTCTCAATCAAATTATATTCTCTAACATGTTCTGCTTGACATATAAAGATAAATCGATGGGGTTGATTTGGCATTAGATTATCAATAACTAACTTAATCATTGGTTCATCATGTATTCTTATCAGCGGCTTTGGATCAATATAACCAGCCTTGGCAAATCGACTACCCGCACCAGCCATTGGGATTACGATATTCAGCATATATATTCCTGACTTATAAAGTAATAATGTGATCACAGTTCGCAACAGCACTTTCTCTATGCGCAATAATCACTATGGTTTTTTTTCCACTTAAATTTTTAATTGCTTCATTTACTGCATGTTCAGTTTCAATATCTAATGCACTGGTTGCTTCATCCATAAATAAAATTTGCGGATTCTTATATAATGCACGAGCGATTCCAATACGTTGCCTTTGACCACCAGATAACATTACCCCACGCTCACCAACTTTTGTTTGATACGCTTGTGGTAATTGCTTCACAATAAACTCATCAATCTGAGCCTGTTGTGCAGCAAATCTAACTGCCTGCATATCGATTTGCTCGACATCAAGACCAAATGCGATGTTTTCTGCAATACTTTTGTCCGCTAGATAAATGCTTTGCGGTACATATCCTACAATTTGATACCAAGCCTGTATATTATTCTGATTTAACTCAACACCATCAATTAGGATTTTTCCATTATTTGGGTGCAATAAACCCAACATAATATCCATGAGTGTACTTTTACCACTGCCACTCTTACCCACAATTCCTATGCTTTGATTTTTTAGAATATTTAAATTAAAATCATCAAAAACCAAATGATCAGAACGACTTGAGTAAGAAAAACATATATTTTCTAATTGGATTATTTTTTCAAATTTAAGTTTATAGTCTGGCTTAAAATCTATTTTTTCACGCTCTAATAAAAACTCATTTTTTATCACATTAAAAACGTTTTGAGAAAATTTTATTTGTGAAACTGCTCTATATATATTTTGTGCGGCGGGTAACATTCGATAAGCAGCTATTCCATACAATCCTAATATAGGTAAAATATGAGAGATTTCTTTACCAGAGACAACTAATGTGATAGCAAGAATAATAATACAGCCATACCCTATCGTCTCCACAATATGTAGAGGGACTTGACCTAAAGTTTCTTTCGTTGCTAAGTGTAGTGAATATAGTCTTGAACTATGATCCACTTTCTCAATGTATTGTTTTTCTGCATGATTAATTATAATATCTTTAATACCACCCAATACTTCCGAACAAGCTTGATAGCGTATTTCATTTGCCTCAACAAAACTTTGGCCTATCCGATCAAGAACTTTTTTCACACTTAAAAAAATAATAATATAAAAAAACATTAATATAAATGCAGTAGAAATTGCCATTATAGGATCATAACAAACTAAAATAGCAATCACACACAGGATAACAACACTATAAGCAATCAAAAACAATATAGGTTGAATAATCCCCCGAACAAGTTCATCTACTTCTGACAATATATTTTTTATCAAGTTTGAGCTATTTTTTTCAATAAAAAATTCATAAGGCTGTTGTAAGTAAATTTCTAAAAGTCGAGTTGAAAAATAATGCCGCTGTAGGTTAGAAAATCTATATAATGCATATTGAGTAATAATCTTAATAACGGTAGAACAAATAACAATGATAAGTGAAATTACACCTAGGTATACAATAAATTGACGTGTATCACTCACTAATAAAATTTTTGAAATTTTTTGAAGCAATAAATTGCTTTCTATAACTGTAGGATTCGCTAATACGGCGAGAAAAGGCATAATTGAAACAACACCAATTGCTTCAATACCTGCCATAATAACTACAAGAATAAGAACAACCAATAGTTTTCTTTTATCAAGCGGTGTCAAAATTTTCCACAACTGTATTAATATACTAAACACAGTAATTCCTACTTATTATCTTTATACATGAGGGCAGTCACTTGCTCAGAAATTAGCCCCATCAAAAATATCATCACACTTCCCGTGTAAAGCAATGCACTCATATTAGTAAAACGATGATATTCATAAAGTGTATAGCCATACCAACTTGTTGCAATCAGAAATAATACAACAGCTATCGGTAAAAACATCTTTAAAGGTGAAAATAGAGTTGCTATTTTAAAAATGATAAGAAAAAAACGTATTCCATCTTTTAATGGATGAATATGGCTTTTTCCAATTCGTTTAGCAGCATGGATTGGAATATAAGCGACTGAATACCCTGCTCTAAAAAATGCCATAGTACTGGTCGTTGGATAAGAAAAACCGTTGGGTAACAAATAGAGAAATTCTCTAAATTTCTCTGCACGTACTGCACGCAAGCCTGAAGTGAGATCTTCTACTTTATGTTCTGTCATATAAGTCGCTAAATTATTATAAAGTGTATTTGCAATACCACGACCAACACTTGCTTGCGAACCTTTTTGTCTTGCACCAACAACTAAATCATAACCTTGCTCAATTTTTTCAATTAATCGAGAAATATCATTAGGATCATGCTGTCCATCAGCATCCATAAAAACAATCACATCCCCTGTTGCTACTCTTGTACCCGTCTTAATTGCTGCACCATTACCTTTAGAATAAGGATGCGTAACCACCACTGCCCCTGCTTTTTCTGCGACTTCTTTTGTGCTATCAGTTGAACCATCATTGACAACAATGATTTCATAAGCAATATCTAATTGCCTGATCTTTTCAACTGTTTTTCCAATCGCCCCTGCTTCATTTTTCGCGGGTAATACTATACTAATATTCAACTGATATTCCCTCATTTTTTGTTTTGCAACTTTTGCTGCAAGACTTCCCTTAAACGTTTAATTTCAAAATCATATTCGCGCTGAGTACGTTTTAATGTTTTAGTATCTTGCCGACGATAAATTTCCTCTACTTTATCAAGCAAAATTAATGCTTCATCGTAATATTTTGCAGAACCTAACTCAGCTACCATCATCATTCCAGCTTCAACATCATTATAGCGTAATATAGCTTCTAAATATTGATTCAAAGCTAATTCAGGTTTACTTAGTGCTATATAAATTTTTGCTTTTAAATAGGGCATTAATCGCTGAAATAAAGGGAATTGATTATATTTTGCATTTTTTTCTAATGCAGATATGAGTGAAAGAGACCAATTTGCATATTTCAAAGTTTGTGGATTATCGACAGTAAATTCAACTAACGTTCTTAAGGCCTGTATTGCTTGCGCATCAAAAGGTTGTTTTTTTAATCGGTTTGCTGTTTGTTCAAAGTCATCAATTGTTGCTACACCTGCATATACTTTCTGTAAAAGTAAACGCATATTCAGTAATGCACTATCAGGCAATCTTTGCATCGCCTTTTGCACATATTGATTCGCTTCAAATAAATTCCCTTTATCAAATAAAACGGCTGCAATTGCATTTTGTGCTCTGGGCGAATCTGGAGAATTTTTTGCCCAATAAAGTTGTAATCGATCTGTATTTCCCCAGAGTTTGGCTCGTTCATAAGTAAAAAAGGACAAAATAGATAAAATCAATAGAATGATAAAATAGACTAACCTAGCATCAATATATTTTTTTAATGAATAAAAGCCACTAGCAATAGGTAAAAATAAAAAAATAGCTGATAAATAGTTCCGATGTTCAAAATATAATTCTAATCCAATAACTGTAGATTCCATCAAATGTGCAGCAAAGAAAAATAAAATCGCTAATGCACATAAAGGATATTTTCTTTTAAATATTAACACCAACAGCAATAAAATAAATAAAAAAACTATAGAATATAATGTTGTAATTGGCTGAGTTAATGATTTTGAGATATAAAAACCATCTTGATAAAGACCTTTCAATTCAACTTGAGGAACAATTAAATTATATAAATACTCACTTACAATACGAGCTTCACTATAGAGACGTTCAATCATATTAAAATTACGATTGGGCCATGGATGAGCTGAAAAATCCATATACTTTATAAGTAATAGAGTAATTGTAATAGAAGGTAACCATAAACAGACTGCTCGCCATTGCCATCTTGGTTTATTTTTTTCTTTATTTGGGTTACAAAATTCTATGACTAAAATAAGTAAAGGTAATAAAGCACCATTTTCTTTACTAAAAGTTGCTAAAACTGTTCCTAACCCAATACTTAAACTCATCAATATATAAGCAGGAATTGATTTTTCAGATAAAAATAAGCGTGCTTTTAAGTACCCCACTATTCCAATTAAACTAAATAGTGTAGCAAGTTGAGCCATACGTTGTATAACATATAGAGTTGTTGAAACGAAATAGGGGTGTAACAACCAAATTGCTGTACTGACTAATGCAATCCAAACTGCTTTTTGTTCTTGGTATTGATAGTTTCTTAATAGCAGTAATATTGCCCAACAGAGGAAAACCCCATTGAGTAAATGAATCATCAAGTTAGTATATTTAAAAGGATAAGGATCTGTTGGCCAAGTATTCGCATCAATTAAAAAACTTGCTAATGAAATCGGACGACCTGTAGGCCCTGCAAAACCATTAAAAATAAATGCTCTAGTTTTATCCCAACTATCAATTACCCCATATGTTCCAAGATCCTGTAAATTAGGATAATCATCAAATAAATAATCACCTTTTAAACCAACTGAATAAATAAAGATACATATAAATAAAGATAAGAATAATACAATACCAGAATAATATTTTTTATACATATTTAACTCATATTTGGTTTAAATCAATAAAAAACGCCCATTCAAGATGAGCGTTTTCAAGTCAAATATATATTAACGACAATTAGATGGAACTAATTTAGGGTCAATAGTACCCACTTTACATTTCCACTGGATTGCACCACCAGCAGTTGTCGGACTTAGAACAAGAGTTTTACCAGTTGTATCATCAATTTTTGTATTATATGCAACCGTAATTAAACCACTAGCTACAGTAACAGATGTTACAGCATTACCAGTAATAGCACTTGCAGCAGCTAAACCTGCGCTTGCGTTATTTGCAGGATAACGGTTATTCGATGAATAGAATTCTGTTACTGCAGTTTTTGCCCCTCCTGCGAGGTTAAGTCCTTCTGAAACGTGCGAACGTTTCGTATAGTTTTGATATGCAGGAATTGCAATCGCCGCCAAGATACCGATAATCGCGACAACAATCATCAATTCAATAAGAGTAAAACCCTTTTGCATTGTGTTCATAACATTTCTCCAATGTATAAATTTTTTATAAGCTTTTTTGCAGCTGCTTTGTATTTAGCATGTTTTATGCCAGTCCTTAGCTTAGCCAATTTTAACCTAAAAAAACAGAGACTTAAAAAAAAATCATATTGGATAAAATAAGATCAATTTAGACACTTTAAGAAAAAAAATGACAAATAACGTCATCTTTACTGTTTAATTATTCTTTTTTTTAGCGAACGAATTTGACTATTTTCTACTTGTATGTAAATTGAGCGACTCAATTCACAGAAACTTTATTAATATTTTTTTTACCGCTTATCAGAAGGAAATTGCAACAAGCAGCCGATTGCAAATTTTATATACAGAACATTCTGCACAATAATTGATTTTAAACAAAACAACAAGCCCTATTTTTAAATGACAAGATCGCGTTTTAATTTAAAATAATTGGTTCATTCGGCAATTCATTTTGATCGTCCAGATCTGTTTTTACATAATACTGATCTAATACCTGTCCAATTTCAGTAACCCCTTTATTCACGGCCTGTAAATATTGCTTTTGAGCTAACATCTGTACAATGTTTTGGCAAATCCCATTCCATGTTTCAGTCGGTGTGGCATTTTTTAAACCGCGATCAATCACAATTTCGACTTTGCGCTCGCATAGATTGAGATAGAGCAATACACCACTATTCAGTTCAGTATCCCAAACTCCCAGTTCAGCAAACAGTTGTTGCGCGCGTAAACGGGTATTTTGATGGTAAGCCTGTGAACACGGAATGTGTCCTTCAATCACCACCTGAATCTCCCCCACATGCCCCTTTTCCGCTTCGTGTACTGCTTTGGCAATCTCGACTCGATCTTGCTTATTGAAATAACGATGCGCCGACGAAACATAAAGGAAATGCTTGAACCAGCGTTTTAAACTTGGCTGTACATGCTCATCTAGTTTAGGCTGAGTAATAATCTGTGTTGTATCTGTCTTGGTTACCATGAGCCTGATGCTCCTCCCCCGCCAAAGCTACCGCCGCCACCACTATAACCACCGCCACTGCCGCCGCCAAATCCACCTCCGCCGCCACCGCGACCACCACCCGATAGAAAGGCTTGGAAAATCAGTTGCGCCAACGAGGTGATCAATAAAAAGAAAATCCCAACACCGAGCAATAAGCTCATCACCAGACCCGCACCGTTGACCAAACCTGCAACAGTTGCAGCCACAGCTGCGGTGGAAGCACTTAAACGATTACCGACAATAAATGAACCGACGACACCAGCTACCAGAATGAATAACGCCATAGTCAAAGTATTGTCTTTAGCCTGCTGTGCTTGTATCGCTTGTTCATGTCGATCTTTCAATTCTTGTGCGGCTTGCTGCGCAATCTCTGGGTCTAAGTTAACAATGCGACTAATTTCATCTAATCCCGCAGAAATACCTTGTGCGTATTGCCCCTGTTTAAAGTAGGGTGTGATTTGATTGCGGATAATCCGACTCAATACCACATCAGGCAGTACGCCCTCCAAACCATAACCCGTCAAGATCTGGATATTACGATCATTGACTGCAATCGCCATCAGTAAGCCATTATCACGTTTTGCTGAGCCAAGCTGCCATTTTTCACCAGCACGCAAGGCAAAATCAAAAATGGCTTCCTGCCCAGTGGTTGGTACGATAATCACCCCGATTTGCGCTTTGCCTTGCTGATACAGACTGAGAATTTTCTGATTGAGTTGCTGCATTTCAGCAACACTCAATACTTTGGCCTGATCAATCACGGGTTGATTTAAAGTTGGCAAACCACGAATCGATTCGCCCTCTGCCATGTCATTGACCACTTGGGGCAATGCAGGAGTTTCAGCATTTGCCAAGGCTGGTGTAGTCGTCGTTTTATTCTTTTGCTGTTCTTGAATAATTTTACCCGCAACAAGCACATCACTTTGATCAGTTGCGGTCGCGACTTCAGCCCAAACCGTATGTTGGAAAAACAGTGTCGCAAAAATAATGGTTAAAACAGCTAAGATTCGCTGCTTTAAGCTCTGCTTAAACACGTTCAACATACGGTAACTCCTCACAGTTCGAAACAATTTCAGATATTAATTAAATGAAACTGTTGGCGCTTGCTGTGCAGACTGTTCCGCTTTAAAGTTTTCTTTGGTTTTCATGCCAATGACTTTAGCCGTCAACGCTTGAGGGAATTGACGGACATAGCCGTTGTAATCTTGAACCGTGGTAATATAACGGTTACGCGCAACCGCGATACGGTTTTCAGTCCCTTCAAGTTGTGCTTGTAAATCACGGAATTGCTCATTGGCTTTTAAGTCAGGATAATTTTCTGAAACCGCAATCAAGCGCGATAATGCACCCGTCAATTGGCTTTGCGCTTGTTGGTATTTCTCAAATAGCGCTGGATCTTCCAACACTTCTTTATCAACTTTTAAGCCCGCAACATTAGAACGTGCTTGTGTGACTTCAACCAAAACCTGCTCTTCATGTTTGGCATAACCTTTCACCACATTGACCAAATTCGGCACAAGATCGGCACGGCGTTGATATTGGTTTTGAACTTCAGACCAAGAAGCAATCACAGCCTCATCTTTGACTTGCAGAGTGTTATAACCACAACCTGTAAATAACAGTGTGCTTGCCAATACAGTTGCCAATGCGGTTTGTTTGATGATTTTCATAAAAATTTATCCTCAAGTTTTTCTTTATATTTTTGCGATAATTCATTGTAATGAGATTTTTTGTCGGCTGTGTAACATTTATTAACGTTGCTTTATCTGAATTTAAATAAAAAAGGCATTACTCAAGAACCTTGATGTAATGCCATGCTAAGCAACTTTAATGGTATTGGATGATGATTAACTATAAATTTTAGAAGCAGTTTCTTCTTGGAAACTTGCCATCCCATATTCATCTGCCATGCGTGCTTTCCAGTAATTCACCAATGCAGTGTAATCGTGTTTTGCTGGATGAAAATCAGCTTGATAATAAGATAAATACTCAGGAATCAACTGTAATAGCATTTTACTCAGTAAATACATACCAAACAGATTGCCACCCAATTTCGGTAAGCTCTTCCATTTATCCTGCCAGATCAACCGCGTGGTCGCATAAAACGTCAGGCTGGCAAAGCCTGTCGTCACACTCCGCATCAGTAAACGGCGAATACGATCATCGCCATATACTTCTTGGTAAACATCAAATGCCACCGAACGATGCTCGATTTCTTCAATTGCATGCCAGACCCAGAGCTTCATCGCATCATCATCTAGTGTACTGAGTATTTCTGGGTGTTTTAAAATATAGCCACCTAACATTGCAGTAAAATGCTCAAAGGCACAGGTCAAAGCCAGTTGCAATTTCGGGTGAATATTTCGCAGCATATCATCCCGTTTCGCCAACCACGCCTGAAAACGATCAAGATTATAATCCTCACGTCGCCAAGCATCGTTAAACTCGGTATGTGCTTTGGAATGCATCGCCTCTTGCCCAATAAATGCCGCAATCTGCGCCTGTAGTTGAGGATCTTGCACTTTATCTCGGACATTACGCACACTATTCACAAAATACTGTTCTCCAATTGGAAATGTTGAAGACAGTGCTGTTAATAGATGTGACATTACTGGAGAATTGGCAAAATAATGACGTTTGATTTTTTTCGGATTAAATTGCAAACGTCGTACTGTAATTCCCAATGCTTTAGGGCGATTTAAATAATTTTTTTCCACATTCACATTTGCAAGAGCCATCTCGATTGCCTGCATCATTTCCTAGCCTGAGTTCGAGTATTGCGCTGGGAAAATGGCAAAGACAGGGCAAAAAAGCTTATAAAGTTTGCCAAAACTACCAAAATGATGACTGGTCTATGACGATGAAATCGGTGCGACACATTCTTCTTGTTTAATTTTTCTCAAGCTCCATATGGCTGCAATAAACAGTCCGCCCATGGTGGCAACCACACTATGAAAAGCCAATAACTGGGCCTGAGCCATAGAATAATGCAGTGTTTCAACGGTCCATTGAATAATTAATGCTGTCAGGGTCCCCAATACTGCAATGCCAAAGGTCAGGCCAAGCTGCCTGAGCATATTTAATATTGCCGCGGCAAAGCTGGCATCTGCCTGCAATACTGCATGCAGGCTCAAGGTACTCGAACTGGGTACAATCAATCCAATGCCTGCACCCATCAGGCCACTTAAGCCAATAAACAACAGATAAGATGAATTACTCTGGAAACTGACCATCGCGATCAATGCAACGCCTGAGATCAGCAAACCAATCCGAAGCAATGACAATGCTCCATAACTTTGCTGCAAGCGACCAAACCAAATGGAAACCACGGCCTGCATTAGGAATTGCGGAGCGATTAACCAGCCTGCTTGCGCTGCACTTAAATGAACTTGTTCCTGATAAAACAAAGCAAAGACAAATAAAGAGCTATAGCCTGCAAATCCCAATAAAAATGAAATCAGGTTAAAACGCAAAAAAATGCGGTTGCGAAATAAATGACGTGGCACCAGAGGGTGCGAGGCTTTATTTTGATGTCGAATAAAAATCAGAGCAAAGACAATCGAGATGAGAAAAGTAAAACTGATCAAATAACCGATATGGGCCTGCTGTACCATGATAATGCTATAGGTCAATGTTGCGATTGCAATCACGCTATAAATCAACCCTAAATAGTCAAAACTTACTTTTTGCTGACTTGAATCTGGTTCAATCCCTTTCCAGCCTAAAAACAAGGCCAATAATCCAACGGGTAGATTTAACCAAAAAATACTCTGCCAGCCTAGATAATGCACCATTAGGCCACCCATCAGTGGCCCAACAATCAAGGCAAAAGCACTGAATGAACTCCAGTTGCCAATTTCTCGTGCCTTGCGATTGGCTTGGGTAAAGTGATGTACAATGATTGCAAGGGTTAAAGGAATCAGCATCGCCCCCGCAATGCCTTGGATCACTCGCCCAACAATCAATAAGCTAAAATCTGGCGCAGCGGCACAAATCACCGAGCCAAAAATAAAGATCACGACACCGACTAACCATAAGCGTTTACGTCCCAACCATTGGCTTAAAGCCCCCACCGCCAACATTAAACTCGACATACTCAGCGCATAGCTATCAATCACCCACTGTAAATCGGCGAGATGACTATGGAACTGTGTCTGAATTGCAGCTAAAGCCAGATTGACACTGCTTAAATCCACCAAGCAGAGAAAGGTACTGGTATACAGTGCGGCAATTAACAGCCTGTCATTGAGTTTCGATGTCATTATTTTATCCACCCAACACAAAATAAGAATTATTATCATTAACAGCATAGCAAGGTATTGACTGCTTGTTAAAGTTTTTATTTTCTTAGTTCATAAAAGCAAATATCATCAACCATCGACAAAATAAAAAAGCCCAAGCACGAGGCTTGGGCTTTTAACAACTTAAATATCTAAAATCGGTTTAGACACCAAGATAATCCAAGATACCTTCAGCAGCTTGACGACCTTCCCAGATCGCGGTTACAACCAAGTCAGAACCACGAACCATATCCCCACCTGCAAAGATTTTTGGATTCGAGGTTTGGAATTTGAATTCTTGCTGTTCTGCCGCAACCACACGACCTGAACCATCTAAACTCACATTCGCACCACCGAACCAATCCGCTGGACTTGGACGGAAACCAAATGCCAATAATACGGCATCCGCTGGTAGAACTTCTTCAGAACCCGGAATCGGTTCAGGGCTACGACGACCACGACTGTCAGGCGCACCCATTTGTGTGGTTACAACCTTAACGCCAGTCACTTTGCCATTTTCACCAACAATTTCAATTGGCTGACGGTTGAACAGGAATTTTACACCCTCTTCATAGGCATTCTTCACTTCACGTGCAGAACCTGGCATGTTGCTTTCATCACGACGATAAGCACAGGTCACATCATGTGCACCTTGACGCAATGAGGTACGGTTACAGTCCATCGCAGTATCACCACCGCCAAGTACAATCACCTTTTTACCATCGACACTGATGTATTCGCTTGGATCTTTTTCCCAACCTTGGCAACGATTTACATTGGCAATCAAGAAATCCAGAGCATCATGCACACCATTGAGATCTTCACCCGGGAAACCACCTTTCATATAGGTGTAAGTTCCCATTCCCATAAATACAGCATCGTATTCAGTCAGAAGTTGTTCAATCGTTACGTCAACACCAATCTCGGTATTTAAACGGAACTCAATGCCCATTCCTGTGAAGATTTCACGACGACGTTTCATCACATCTTTTTCCATTTTAAATTCTGGAATACCAAATGTGAGCAGACCACCGATTTCAGGGCGTTTATCAAATACCACTGGTTTTACGCCACCACGCGCAAGAATATCTGCACAGCCTAAGCCTGCTGGACCTGCACCAATGATCGCAACTTTTTTATCAGTCCATTTAACCCCAGACATATCTGGACGCCAGCCTAATGCAAAAGCCGTATCGTTAATATATTTTTCAGCATTACCAATGGTCACTGCACCAAAACCATCGTTTAAGGTACAAGCACCTTCACACAAACGGTCTTGTGGACAAACACGACCACAGACTTCTGGCAAGGTATTGGTTTGGTGGCAAAGTTCAGCTGCTTGGAAAATTTGACCTTCTGCAATCAGCTTTAACCAGTTTGGAATGTAGTTATGTACAGGACATTTCCATTCACAATACGGGTTACCACAGCCTAAACAACGGTGGGTCTGATTCGCAGCCACTTCCGCAGTAAAAGGTTTATAAATTTCCACAAACTCTGCCTTGCGGACAGTAATATCTTTTTTCTCTGGATCTTGGCGTGCTACATCCAGAAATTGAAAGTCATTATTCAGGCGCTCTGCCATGTCTCTCTCCGTGGGTAGGCGCAGCGATGTCCCTCATCTCTGCACCTGCCTATGTCTATGCAGTCGTGGAATTATTGTGGATCGGCTTGTGTTGTTTTCAAAAGCGTTTGTAAATTAGCAGCTTTTGGTTTTACCAGCCAGAACTTACGACTATAGAAGTCGAACTCATTACGGATCTTGTAAGCCCAAGCACTACCCGTCTCTTGGATATGTTCATCAAGAATACGCAGTAAGTTTTCTTTGTGGTCTTCCATCGCCTCAGTAGAGATACGATTCAGATCAATAAGTTCGTGGTTATAGTAGTCGACAAAGTCATTATCAAGGTCAAGTACATAAGCAAAACCACCGGTCATACCTGCACCGAAGTTATGACCCACTTTACCCAATACTGTTACCACACCACCCGTCATATATTCACAACAGTGGTCGCCCGCACCTTCAATCACAGCAAATGCGCCTGAGTTACGTACCGCGAAACGCTCGCCCGCAGTTCCCGCAGCAAAGACTTTACCGCCAGTCGCACCATATAAGCAGGTGTTACCAATGATCGCAGTATTTTGCGTTTGGAATGGCGAACCTTTTGGTGGGAAGATCGATACTCGACCACCCGCCATACCTTTACCGACATAGTCGTTGGCATCACCTTCCAGTTTGATATGCAAACCACCTGCGTTCCAAACCCCAAGCGACTGACCTGCTGTACCAACAAGGTTCATTACCACTGGGCTGTTTTCCATACCCAAGTTGCCATAACGACGTGCAATTTCACCTGAGATACGTGCTCCAATCGAACGATCACAGTTACCTACGGTGAAGTTGAATGAGCCACCAGCGCCTGCTTCAATTGCTGGTAACATCTCTGCCACCATTTTCTCCGCCAACACACCTTTATCGAATGGTGCATTGCCTTGAACTTGGCAATATTGTGCCTTGCCTTCAGCAGCAGGATGCGACGTTAATAGTGCACTGAGGTCAAGATGCGCGTGCTTGTCTGTTTCACCTGGTAAAACTTCAAGTAAATCGACACGACCAATCAAATCTTTCAATGATGCAACACCAAGTGCAGCTAACCATTCACGTGTCTCTTCAGCAATAAACTTGAAGAAGTTGATCAGCATTTCTGGCTCGCCAATATAATGCTCTTGACGTAAATGGTCTTGTTGCGTTGCAACACCAGTCGCACAGTTATTTAAGTGACAAATACGCAGGTATTTACAGCCGAGTGCAATCATTGGCGTCGAACCAAAACCAAAGCTTTCAGCACCTAAAATTGCTGCTTTCACCACATCTAAACCTGTTTTCAAACCACCATCAGTTTGAACACGGACTTTACCACGCAAATCGTTCACACGAAGTGCCTGATGCGCTTCACTTAAACCAAGTTCCCATGGCGAACCTGCATGGTGAATCGATGACAGCGGAGATGCTGCTGTACCACCGTCATAACCAGAAATGGTAATGAAGTCTGCATAGGCTTTTGCAACACCTGCAGCAATCGTTCCAACACCTGGCTCAGAGACCAATTTCACCGATACCATCGCTTGAGGATTGACTTGTTTCAAGTCAAAGATCAATTGTGATAAATCTTCAATTGAATAAATATCATGGTGCGGTGGCGGTGAAATCAAGGTCACACCTGGTACTGAGTAACGTAAACGCGCAATTAAGCCATTCACTTTACCGCCTGGTAACTGACCACCTTCACCTGGTTTTGCACCCTGTGCAACTTTAATCTGTAATACTTCTGCAGAGGTTAAGTACGCAGGGGTTACACCAAAACGACCTGATGCAATTTGTTTGATTTTCGAGTTACGAATCGTGCCATAACGCGCAGGATCTTCACCACCCTCACCTGAGTTTGAACGACCGCCAATGGTATTCATGGCAATCGCAATGGCTTCATGCGCTTCTGGTGATAATGCACCTAAAGACATACCCGCAGAGTCAAAACGTGGAAGAATATCTTCAATCGTTTCAACTTGATCCAATGCAATCGAATCCGTGGTTTTGAGCTTAAATAAGTCACGAATCGTTGCAACAGGACGGTTATTCACCAACTCTGCATATTCTTTAAAGTCTTGGTATTGACCTGAACGCACCGCTTTATGCAGTGAGTTAATCACGTCTGGGTTGAACGCGTGATACTCTTTACCAAATACGAATTTAAGCAAACCACCTTGATCAATCGGCTTACGATTTTGCCAAGCAGTTGTAGCCAATTTCTTCTGGTCATTTTCCAAATCAGCGAATGTTGCACCTTGGATACGGCTTGGTACGCCAAGGAAACATTTATCCACCACTTCTGAAGATAAACCGACTGCTTCAAATAATTGACCACCACGATAAGACGCAACCGTAGAGATTCCCATCTTAGAAAGAACTTTGAGTAAGCCTTTCTCAATCCCTTTACGGAAGTTGGCTTGCGCATGGATTGGGTCACCCAATAACTCGCCTTTCGCAACCAAGTCATTGATCACATCATAGGCCAAGTATGGATACACCGCAGTTGCACCAAAGCCTAACAAAACTGCAAATTGGTGTGGATCACGCGCAAAACCAGTTTCAACTAAAATATTTGCATCGGTACGCAAACCGGTTTTAATTAAATGATGATGCACAGCGCCTGTTGCCAATGCAGAGTTTGCAGGCAAGAAACCTTCACGCAAGTTCTTATCGGTGAGCACAATCAGTGTTTTACCATCACGAACGGCTTGGGCCGCTTCTTCACAGATGCGTGCAATTGCCGCTTGCAAACCTTCAGCTTCTGCATAGTTCAGATCGATATCAACAACGCCATAGCCTTCACGTTCTTTTTCAACATCACGAAGCTGCTGCATTTTCGAATTTGACAATACAGGGCTAGAAATGATGATACGGTCCGCATGTTCTGGGCCTTGCTCAAACACGTTCTGTTCACGACCCAAACAGGTTTCCAACGACATTACGATTGATTCACGTAATGGATCGATCGGTGGATTGGTCACTTGCGCAAACTGTTGACGGAAGTAGTCAGACACATGGCGGACTTGGCGGGACAATACTGCCATTGGCGTATCATCACCCATCGAACCCACTGCTTCCTGACCACTTTCTGCAATTGGACGCAATAACTGATCGCGCTCTTCAAATGTCACCATAAACATTTTTTGCGCAGCTTTTAATGCATCACCCGTTAAGCCTTGATCAAGCAACTGCTCTTCAAGCTGTGGATTGGCTTGTAAACGGATGGCGTGATCACGCAACCATTCACGATATGGACGCATGTTTTTAAGATGGTTGCTGACATCTTTGGTATCCAACACTTTGCCAGTCAAAGTATCAATCACTAAAATTTGACCAGGCCCTACACGACCTTTAGATACCACATCTTCAGGTTCATAGCCCCACACCCCAATTTCTGATGCGAGCGTGATGTAATCATTCTTGGTGATTACCCAACGTGCTGGACGTAAACCATTACGGTCAAGCATACAGATCGCATGACGGCCATCTTGAATCACGAGCCCCGCAGGACCATCCCACGCTTCCATATGCTTCGAGTTAAACTCATAGAACGCACGTAAGTCAGCATCTAAAGTCTCAACGTTTTGCCATGCTGGTGGAACCAACATACGGAGTGCACGGAACAGGTCCATACCACCACCGACTAAGATCTCAAGCATGTTATCCAAGCTTGATGAATCCGAACCAGTACGGTTCACAATTGGATTTAACTCAGTTAAACCTGGTAGTAAAGGGTTTTCAAACTTTGGTGTACGTGCCAATGCCCAATTACGGTTTGCAGTAATGGTGTTGATTTCACCATTGTGCGCCAAATAACGGAAAGGTTGTGCCAATGGCCAACGTGGTAAGGTATTGGTTGAGAAACGTTGGTGGAATACCACAATATGTGATTTTAAACGCTCATCCGCCAAGTCAGTATAGAAGTCAGCAATGGCCGCTGGCATCATCAACCCTTTATAGGTGATAACAGTCGTTGCTAACGTCGTCACATAGAAAAGTGGATCATTTTGTAATTGTTGTTCTGCACGACGACGAGCCAAGAAGAGCTTACGGTTAAACTCAACTTCAGTTAAACCCATCGGGCAGTTCACGAGGATTTGTTCAAATGCAGGTAAGGATTGTAGTGCAATCTCACCCAAAGCATCATTATTGGTAGGTACAACACGCCATGCTGCAACAGTTAAACCTTCAGCAGCAATTTCTTTATTCAAAATATTTTTGGCATTTTGTGCTAAAGCAGGATCGATGTTTAGGAATACCGTACCAGCAGCAAAAATCTCAGTCAGGTTACTGCCTAATTTCTGTGCTTCTTCACGGAAAAATTGTTTCGGCATCGCCAATAACAATCCGCAACCATCTCCTGTCTTACCATCCGCGGCAATACCACCACGGTGCGTCATGCAACTTAAACTGTGAATCGCAGTTTCGACCAGATGATGGCTTGAGTCACCCTTCATATGGGCAATCAGACCAAAACCACAGTTATCCTTAAACTCATCAGGCTGATATAAACCTTGAGCGGGAGCTACAGTATTAGGCGATGGCATGTGCATAGCGTACCCTTCTTTCAACATGGCTCTTTCGAGCAACAAACAATCAATTCATTTTCTGCGATATTGCCGATTAACTCATACAAAGTTCAATGCTTCGCGAAAACATTTTTCATGGCGAATTTGCAATATACGTCTTTCCTTTACGAGATTGCACCCTATAAAGTGTTTTCAGTTATTACACCTTCACCTAGGTTTGTAAAGCACAAAAACTTTCCATTTCACCCAATTAATGAACTGTTTAGCACAAAACAGGGCAATGAGCAGACAAATTAGCACCACAAAAAAGCAAAAAACATGCCATATATGCATGTTTTTACTAAATCATTAAAAAAGTTAAAATAACATCAAGATATGAAGAAGAATGCACTCATTTTTGCGCACAAAAATGCACCAAAAACTTCCACGATGCTATAAAAAGAACCACAAACGCACAATTATGGTGCAATTTTAATTAAAAGGGTCACTCACTTCACGCTTAGAAGCATCTGAATTTTCTTTTATTTTTTCAGCAGTTGCAGGTGGTTTTGGTACCGATTGGGTCTGTTTTACATTAACGACATTACCCTGCGCATCACGCTGTGTAACTGTGGTCTTCACCGCCGATGGTTCCGTGCTACGTACAGCAGTTGTACTCTGAGACGCGCCGCTTCCCATCAGTAAACTCTCATCCACTCTAGGCAATGCCGCTGGTCTTAACTGAACTGCATAAAGTTGATTGGTTGCTGATTTCATTTCGTCAGCACCTAGATCATTCACTAAGGCAGTATAACTTGAGAATTGATGAGCCGTTGGCTGAACAGATTCTGGTAGGGTTAGATTTAATTGCGAAAATTGACGGCTTGCATCTTCAGCATTCGTAAATACACCATAGCTGAGAACATATTGTTCAACCTGATCTTCACCACTCAAACGAAAATACACGAACTTTCTGCGATCTTCACGGTTCAATAGAAAATTTTTAACAATTGCTTCATCTGAACTACGGAAAATTTCCATGGTCCATCGCTGCTGATTTTCTTTAATAAATTTAGTACCACGAAATTCAGGTGCATGATCATTGGAAACAACGACACGTGTTGTTAAATCCAAGGGCTTAACTTCATCCGAAAGAGCGCCTAAATGTGCTGTTGCAGCAACCTTTTCTGGCTGAATTTGGACTTGAGTTTCAGTTTGGGATGGCTGCTCTTCTTTGACCAACACTTGACTATCGGTAATACCCCAAAATATCAATGCAGCTATTAAACAAGCGACGGCAAAAACCAGCCAGCTATATTGTTGAATATTTTGCCAAATTGATCGTGATACAGCCATGCTTTTCCCAAATGATTAATTATGCAGATTGATTTGCAAGAATAGATTGTTTCATCAGCTCAACATCAAAATCTTTAGTAATCACTGCTTGCCCTAATTTCTTCAGTAAAACCAGGCGCAATTGACCATTTAAGACTTTTTTATCGTGCGACATATAAGCCAAGAATTCATCTAATGGAATTTTCGGACATGATATCGGTAAATGAGCACGTTGAATGATATTTTTTGTACGTTGCAGATCTTCCGCAGAGATCCAACCTAAACGCTGCGACAAATCTGCAGCCATCACCATCCCTGTTGCTACTGCCTCACCATGTAACCATGTGCCATAACCTAGATAAGATTCAATTGCATGACCGAAAGTATGCCCAAGATTGAGCAACGCACGCTCACCCTGTTCTTTTTCATCATTAGCTACAATACGTGCTTTATGTGCACATGAACGAAAAACTGCTTCAGCCAATAGATTTGCATCACGAGCAACCAAAGCATCCATGTTT
The DNA here is from genome assembly GCF_002292065.1 of Acinetobacter sp. UBA991. NCBI lineage: Bacteria > Pseudomonadati > Pseudomonadota > Gammaproteobacteria > Moraxellales > Moraxellaceae > Acinetobacter > Acinetobacter sp. UBA991. Next base: position 144,286 of record NZ_DBBF01000043.1, read on the forward strand.
TGCTCTAACCAAACAAGAAAATCAGTATCACCCAATAAGGCATATTTAATTACTTCAGCCAAACCTGCAGACAGTTCACGATCAGGCAAGGTATCCAGTTGTGCCATATCTGCTAGTACCACTTGTGGTTGCTGGAAAGCACCCAACATATTTTTACCTAAGGGATGGTTAATTCCCGTCTTACCACCGACACTGGAATCTACTTGTGATAATAACGTGGTGGGCACTTGCACAAAGTTCACACCGCGTTGGAAGCAAGCGGAGGCAAAACCCGCCATATCACCAATCACGCCACCACCTAAAGCCAATACCGTACAATCACGGTTAAAGCCCGCTTCGAGCAGAGCATCGAAAATTAAATTCAAGTGCTGGATATCTTTATATTTTTCACCATCAGGCAAAATGCATTGCGCCACTTGTTTATCCAACTGGGTTAATGCATTCACATAATGTTCGAGATATAACGGTGCAACAGTGGTATTGGACACTAACATCACTTGTCGGCCATGTAGATACGGCTCAAGTAAACTTTTAGGATCTAAATGGCTGCCAATAAAGATCGGATAACGACGATCACCTAACTCAACATGTAACGTTTGCATAAACTTAAACCAACCAGAGACTATTTAACTTGTTTAGATAAAATGACGTGTAAAATACGTTGCGCTAAATCCCGTGCTGCACCTTGATTTGTTTCAATTATATAATGTGCAACCTCACGATATAAAGGATCGCGGATCGTCAATAGATCACGTAATTTTTGCTCTGGATTTTCGACTTGTAATAATGGGCGATTTTTATCGCGATAGGTTCGCTGTAGCTGTAGCTCTACAGGCGTATAAAGATAAACAACGATACCGCGTTGTTTTAAAAATTCACGATTCTTCGCTTGAGTAACAACTCCACCACCGGTCGCCAGCACCAATAATGGACGGGAAGTGAGATCATTTAAAACATTGGTTTCACGCAAACGAAATCCTGCTTCCCCTTCTTTTTCAAAAATCCATGGAATGGTCGCGCCTGTTTTGCGTTCGATCTCATGATCACTATCAATAAAATCTCGGCCTAACAATTCTGCTAAATGTCGGCCAACTGTTGTTTTCCCTGCCCCCATCGGCCCTACCAAATAAACATTTGGTAGGGTTTCAAACGCTTTGCTTGGCAACGCGCCACCTATATTCATTGCAATTATTGAAAATATATTAATGATTTCTGGTCAAAGTGTCATTAACAATTCTCGGCGTCACAAAAATAAGCAGTTCACGTTTATTATCTGTTTTGCGCTCTCTACGGAATAATTTACCTAAATAAGGAATATCACCCAAGAAAGGCACCTTTGTCTGTGAATTAATATTCTCTTGTTCGAAAATACCGCCGAGAACCACCGTTTCACCATTATCAACCAAAACATTGGTATCAATTGAATTTTTATTAATTGTCAATTGTCCTGTTGGTGTTGGGTTACTTGGTGAATCCTTAGTAATATTCAACTTCATCATAACTTTACCCTCAGGCGTAATACTTGGGGTAACATCTAGACTTAAGGTTGCATCGATAAACTCGGTTTTCGGCACCGCATTCGCGCCTCCCCCGGAAGAAGATGCGTATGGAATTTTAGTCCCCGATTCAATTTTTGCAGGTTGTTTATCTGCAGTCATGACTTTTGGTGTCGATATCACTTCACCATAACCGTCCGCTTGGACCGCTGATAACTCGAGATCCAACATAAAATCAGAGAGACTAATCAAACCGAAAGCGATACGACTTGCACCAGGTGTCACCGCACCTAAATCCACATTGAGATTATCTGGGCGCTCAATCTCATATTTCCAACCGCCAGTATCACTATTCTTTTGCGGATCACGTAAATTCCATAAGGTATTATTACTACCGCCAACCAAAAGATCATTATTATTGGTAATCCCTTGCGATAGAATCCCCCATTTCACCCCCATCTCTTTGGTAAAGTCGGTACTGGCACTGACAATACGTGCTTCAATCATGACTTGCTTAACAGAAACATCGAGTAAATCGACCATCTTGCGGATCTGATCAATTTTCTGTGAAGTATCATTCAGAATTAAGGTGTTGGTGCGTGGATCAACCGAAACTGTACCTCGTGGGCTGAGTAACCCGCCTGACAATGTATCATTGCTTACTAAGCCAGAATTACCATTACTATTTGTATTAGCATTCTTACCTTGCGTAATCAACTTCTCAATATCAGCCGCTTTTGCATAGCTCAATTGAATATATTCGGTTTGCAAAGGCGCAAGCTTCACACTTTGTGCAATGGCTTTGGCTTCTTCTTCCTCAGCCTTAATCAACTCAGAAACAGGTGCAATCCAGATCACACTACCATTACGGCGTTTATCAAGATTTTTGGTTTTTAATACAATATCTAAAGCCTGATCCCAGGGTACATCTTTTAAGCGCAAGGTAATATTACCTTGTACCGTATCTGCCGCGACCATATTAATGCTGGTAAAATCAGCCAATAGTTGTAACACTCGACGCACTTCAATATCTTGGAAATCTAAAGAGATTTTATTCCCTGTATACGTTTGTGTCTTGGCCTTGGCTGGAGAGTTATCTATAGGGCGTTTCAGACTAATAGTGAGCTTATTCTCTGCCTGATAAGCCATATACTCATAGCTTCCAGCAGATTGAATAGTAATCACACCATTGCCTTTATCATTATAAGCATCAATACTCGCCACAGGTGTTGCGAAATCATTGGTATTTAAACGACGGGCTAAATGTGTCGGAATTTTATTCCCTGCTGTACGCACCACAATTTTACTGCCTTGTTGTTGTACATCCACAGGGGTGTTGTTACCCAGCAAATCAATCACAACCAAGCCTTCACCTTGGTTGCCTCTTTGGAAACCAATATTGGAAACGCCTTGCTGTACCTGACGCACAGCGGCAATAGTTGTATTTATCGCAGCAGGTTTGGCTGAGTTAATTTTAAGAACAAAGGTATTACCTTCAACACGTGTTGTGAATGCACCCGCATCTTTTAAATTCACAATCACACGTGAGCGCTGATCGTCCGATGCAACCTCAATCGAACTCGCTTCAGCGGTTGATACTGGAATCGAGTTTTGCTTTAGACCCTGTTGTGACTTATCAAAGTCAAGAATCAAGCGAGCAGGTTGTTCAAGTTGATACGCCTGTGGTTGTGGTGGAAGGCCATTAAACATCACACGAATTTCCGTGCCCTGATCACCCAAACTCATTGGTACGATATTGGTCATACTCACTTGCGCTGATGCCACTTGCATCACCGCAATCGCAATCGCACCCATAGAAAATTGACGGAATGCATGATTCATGGTCTTCGCTTCCCCAAATAAAGAATCTTTAAACTGTTTTTTCATTTTTATTCCCTTAATCTTACGGCGCTGGTCCAATTAAAACGAGTGTACGAGGTCTCTCGACATAGCCTTCTCGACCATCAGGTACAATCTCCACCAAATCGATTTGGGTTGGGCTAATTTTAATAATACGCCCTTGATTCATACCCAAATAACTTCCGACTTGCACACGTTCAATTTGACCGTCTGGTGTCTGAATCAGAGCAATGGTATTGCTGGTTTTACCGCGCATACTGCCCTTCATATTCAACGATTCCAGCGCATAACTCTCTAAAGGCTGTGGCTGGCGATTAAAATTCGGATAAACCCGTTTCCCCGCCATAATCTTCAATTCAGCAGCCAATGAGCTTGGCATAAATGGGCTTTTAAGTTGATGAGCTGAATAGTTAAACAATGGCACAGGGGTAAAAACTGGTGCTGGCTCAATTGGCAAAGGTGGCTGATTACGAATGTCTGCCATCTTCTGATTCACCGCATCAATACGCGAATCACACCCCACCAAAGTCGCCCCAATGAATAAACCCAGTAATAATTTATAATTATTCACTACTATTTTCCTCCTTGCGCAGGTGGAGTAGTTGCTTGCGCTGTACCAGCACTTGCAGCATTATTTGTTTGCTCATCCGCCCCAACATAACGATATGTTTTTGCTTTAACGGTATAGTTCACCACTGGAATATCAGATTTCTTCTGGGTATCTGTTGTTGCTTCAACCGTAAAATCATGCAAGGTCACGATACGTGGCAAAGCGGCAATGCCTGTCACAAAAGCACCAAAAGCATGATAATCGCCTGTTGCATCAATACTGATTGGCTGTTCAATAAAGAACTCTTGCTTCACTTCACTCTCAAGACGAATATTTTTAAATTTCAGCCCTGAATTCACACCGGTTAAGTTAATGTCCTCAACCAAGCTTGGAATTTCAGTCTCTTTAGGCAGTTGCTCTAACTGTTGGTTAAAGTTAGCTTCCATTTCTTGCAGTTGCGCTTGATATTGTTGCAGATTACGCAATTTTGAATCTTTTTCTTTAAACTCATTCAACAAACTTTGTTCTTGAGCTTCGGCGTTTGCAATCGATTCAAGCTGAGACTTAATCACCACAAAATAACCCAATGCTGCAACCGCCAAGAAAACAAAAATCCAGCAGGTAATTTTGACCGATAATGGCCAACTGCCATAGTTATTCATATCCAGCGTATTAAATTGTTGGAAGAATTGGTCTACCGTCATTTTCTTTTTCTTCACAGCAACGGTGTCTTGATTTAAATCATCCGATTTATCTAACTTCATTTTGTCACCCCTACTGCCCCTGATGCTGCAGCGTCTGACGTTGGTGCAGCATCAGCAGTTGTCCCGATTTCACCTAAATCCACAGTGACAACAAAGCTTCCATAATTTTCCTCAACACGAGGCACCAAAGAACTTGCTGTTTTGTCTTTATTTTTGTTTTCATCCACGGCAAGGAAGGAATTCATAAAGGCATTGCGATACCAAGGAGAAGCTTCTAGATTACGTAGAAGTTCAGCCACCGTATTTGGGCTTTCAGCTTTTCCTTCAATCGTGAATTTATCCCCAGTACGACTAAACTTGGTTAAGTACATGGTTGGAGGAGTCACTCGTACCAACTCATCAACCAAACGTACCGTAACAGGACGTTGTCCTTGCAAACCTTGAATCAGTTTCATGCGTTCAATAATCGCATTACGTCGTTCTTGTAGGCCATCCAATGCTTTTAATTGAGTATCTAAATTCTGATTGGTACTCACAATCAGTTGATTGGCTTGTTCCTGATCATTCAATTTATGATCAAAATACATCCACCCCGAAAAAACTGATGCAACCCCTAATGCAGCAACCCCAACACAAAATGCGACAAACTGTTTCTTTCTTTGTTCTCTTAGCTCATCACGCCAAGGGAGTAAGTTAATCTTTGCCATTAATCAAAACTCCTCAATGCCAAACCACATGCAACCATCAAAGAGGAAGCATCGTTTTCAATTTTTTTAATATCAATTTGGGGAGAAAAACCCATTTGTAGAAATGGATTGGCAATGGTGACACGATAACCGAGTTTTTGTTGTAATAGCTTAGCTAGGCCTGGAATATTGGCATTCCCACCAGCCAGTAAAATATGATCAATTTCATTGAATTGAGAAGATGAAAAGAAAAATTGCAGTGAACGCGCAGCTTGTTGTACGACGGCGTCCAAGAAAGGTTCTAGGACTTCTGTGTCATAATCATCGGGCAAGGTTCTTTCTTTTTTAGCACGACCAGCTTCTTCAAAAGAAAGGCCATAACGACTCTGAACATCTTGGGTCAATTGGCGGCCACCAAACACTTGCTCACGTGTATAAATGATCTTGCCTTTTTGCATGACAGATAAGGTCGTCATAGTATGACCAATATCCAAAATGCCCACCGTATTTGCGCCCATTGGTAGCGTATCTGCAAACACACTGAACGCACGTTCCATAGCATAGCTTTCAACTTCTGCAATTTTTGCAGTTAAACCCGCCAGTTCAAGCACTTCTACGCGCGTGTCTACATTCTCGGTGCGCGTTGCAACCAAGAGCACATTTACCCGGTTTGGATTGGCCAAACGATCAGGTAAAACTTCAAAATCTAGGCTCACTTCATCTAATGGGAACGGAATGTATTGCTCAGCATCCATACGAATTTGAACTTCTCGTTCTTCATCCGTCATGTCAGCATCCATCTCGATGATCTTATTAATGACCATCGATGTCGGTACTGCAATCGCAACATTCATGGTGTGAGGATTTGCAAGGTTGACCACTCTCTCAAGCGCATCCCCTACCGCCTCTGGATTCAGTATGCTTTTTTCAACCACGCTGCTTTCAGGCAATGGCATCACTGCATAACTTTCAACCCAATATCTACCGTTCTTTACAGAGAGCTCCAATAATTTAACAGTTGTCGAACTAATATCGACACCCGTTAACCCCTTATTTGGTTTACGATATAACCTGAGCACAGTACTTTCCTATTTATTTTTTTATCCCCAAAAATACAACACACTAATTTGTTTTGGTCTTTAATTGCTACGGATACAATAACTCATCTAACAATCCGCATGTCTAAAGGATATACTGACCACAATTAGTTTGTCATTCGCTCTTATTAAAACTTACTTATTATGAAAAAGCTATCCAGTTCTGGTATTGTTCGCCCATTTTTTTTGATCATTATTATTATCTTAGTCTCACTTCCAATGGGATTTTATGGCATGTATCTCTATCTCGCACCTTCATTGCCAGATATGAGTTCACTTAAAAAAGCGCCTTTACTAAAACCATTGCAAGTTTACACGGCGGATAATCAGTTAATTGCAGAATATGGCGGAAAATTATCCATTCCAGTTAAGTATGAGCAGATTCCTCCAACCTTTATTCATGCTTTTTTAGCAGCGGAAGACTCATCCTTTTTTGAACATAATGGTATTAGTTTTAAAGGGCTTGGGCGAGCACTTACTGAATCTGTTACAGGGTCTGATGTCCAAACTGGGGGCTCAACCATTACCATGCAGGTGGCAAAGAACTATTATTTAAGCCCAGATCGAACACTTCGACGCAAACTAACTGAAGTGTTTTTGGCACGAAAAATCGAGCAAAACTTAACAAAACAAGAAATTCTAGCGGCCTATGTGAATAAAATTTTCTTAGGTAAAAATGCCTATGGTATTGCTGCTGCGGCACGTGTCTATTACAACAAAAATATTGGCGAGCTGACCACAGCACAAATGGCAATGATTGCAGGTCTACCTAAGGCACCTTCAAAATATAATCCAGTGGTTAATCCTGAGCGTGCACTTGAACGTCGCAACTGGATTTTAGGACGTATGTTACAACTGGGCTATATCAACCAAAATCAATACCAACAAGCTGTTGCAGAGCCCATCAACTTAAATATGATTGATCGTTCGGTCAGCAACGTATTCCCCTATGTCGGTGAAATGGTTCGTTCAGAACTGGTTGAACATTTTGGTGAACAAGCGGTTGACTCAGGTTATAAGGTGTACACGACCGTTGACAGTAACCGTCAACGTTATGCCGAACAATCCATTCAAGATGGTTTAGAGGCTTATGATCGTCGTCATGGCTGGCGTGGTCCCGAAGCACATGACAAACCACTCAAACAGTTTATTGCTTATGCAAACACTTATCCTGCCCAAGTGGTCAAGGTCAATAACAATTCTTTTGATGCCTTGATGCAAGATGGTTCAACAGTAACGGTCAACTGGTCAGGGATGTCATGGGTTCGCCCGTACCGCAATGCCAATAGCGTCGGTGGAGCACCTTCGAACGCCTCACAAATTGTCAAAGTCAAAGATATTATTCGTCTACGTCCAAATGAAAGCAAAACGGTTTGGTCTTTGGTTCAAGTCCCAAAAGTCCAAGGGCAACTGATTGCAATCAACCCCAATGATGGCGCAATTGAAGCCGTTGTGGGTGGTTATAACTTTTATCAATCTAAATTTAACCGCGCAATACAAGGTTGGAGACAACCTGGTTCTACCATTAAGCCTTTTGTCTACGCATTGGCTTTGGAACGTGGCATGACCCCATACAGTATGGTCAATGACAGTCCAATTACCATTGGTAAGTGGTCTCCAAGAAACTCTGATGGTCGCTATTTGGGTATGATCCCTTTACGCCGTGCGCTTTATTTATCCCGTAATACCGTTTCAGTGCGTTTATTACAAAACGTGGGAATTGAGCGTACCCGTCAACTATTTATGGATTTTGGTTTACAAGAAGATCAGATTCCACGTAACTATACCATTGCATTAGGTACACCGCAGGTACTGCCAATTCAAATGGCAACAGGTTATGCAACTTTTGCCAATGGTGGTTATCGTATTCAACCGCACTTTATTACACGTATCGAAGATGCAGCGGGTAAAGTGATTTATGAAGCAAAGCCTGAGTACGCGTGTATTCCATGTATCAACAATCCAAATACCAAGGCCGAACAGCAAACAGTGAAAGCTAATGAATCTAAAGACAAGGTGACAGAAGTTAGCAACCAAACTTTAGATGAAATCTCTGCTGCTTCTGAAGCACAAATAGTGCCTGCTGATGCTGCACAAACAGCAAAAGCCAATAGTGATTATCGTCAAGCACAACGTATTTTAAAATCAAGCTCGGCTTACGATATGGCCAACATCTTACGAGATGTAATTCAACATGGTACTGGTCGAGCTGCACTTAAAATTGGTCGTGATGATCTCGGTGGTAAAACAGGAACAACCAATGATGCTAAAGATGCTTGGTTCGCAGGTTTTAATGGGAACTTAGTTGCAATTGCTTGGGTCGGTTTTGACCAACCGCGCACACTGGGTCGTCGTGAATATGGTGGCGTTGCTGCACTTCCAATCTGGACCAACTTTATGGGCAAATCTTTAAAAGATACCCCATCAGCTTGGGTGCGTTTGGATAAAGAAGCGAAAGATCCAATCTCTCGTGATAAGTTACAAATCCAGCAAAGCGAAGATAAAAAAGAGTATCGGGCCTCTCCACCATTGGCGCGCCCACTTTATCGCCCTGCACCACCTGCACCAGTTCGCTCAACACAAAATGATTTCTCAGACCTCCCTGGAACAACACCAGTGACTGACGAACAGCCTATTGTCCCAGCGAAAAAGCAACCGCCTGCAATGGGTTCAAATTCACAGAACCCACCGCCAAAAGAAAAGGATGGGATTGAGCATTTGATCAATCAAATCCAGTAAATAAAAAAGAAGCCATCACATTGATGGCTTCTTTCTTTTTTGGAATAGATAAATCTGAAAGGCGGCAGTCACTGCAAATTGCTGTGCTTGCTCAAGTACTTTACGTCGTTCAGGGTTTGCTTTATAAGCATAAGGCGTCATCGCAATTAAATTCTTTAATGCTTGTTGATCCAACTGTAGCGGTGCTTCAACAATCTGTGCCTGTTTTAACTCAAACTGAGCATCTAGCTGTTCTACAAATTTTTGTGGTTCATGCAAATTCACTTGCTCAAACAATGCCTCACGTAAATCATAAAGATGTTTAGGTGCAGGTGTTGCCACAATTAGATAGCCATCATCACGCAAAACTCTAACGATTTCATCTTGTGGAATCGGACTAAATAGACTGGTACAAATGTCAATGGAATGATCTTGCACGGGTAAGGTTGCACCTGTTCCCACCACCCATATGACCTCTGCATTTAACTTTGCTGCGCGCTGGACGGCTGTTTTGGCAATATCCACACCGATACACTGTTGGGTATGTGCTTGCATGGCACTGGTGTAATAACCCTCACCACAACCAATATCTAGAACGGCTTGAGGTTTAAGTTGCTGTAGAATTTCAACTACAGCTTGCTGCAAGGGCTGATAAAAACCTGCTTGTAAAAATTCACGACGTGCCAGCACTGACTCAGGGGTATCCCCTGGACTTTTACTATGCTTATGCTGCACCACGTGTAAATTAACATAGCCCTGTTTGGCTACATCATAGTGATGTCCTTTTTCGCAACGCCAAGAATTCTCAACCAAATTCAAGGATTGGCGACAAACAGGACACATCAACAAACTCATCTATTTTCTCCAAACATAAAAAAAGCTGGTCAATACCAGCTTCTTTCTTGAATCTTGGTTTAACGTAATTTTAAGGTCATTAAGCCTAACACGACGAGGAAAATCGTGATAATCCAGAAACGAATCACAACCTGAGTCTCTTTCCAGCCTTGCTTTTCATAATGATGGTGCAAAGGCGCCATCAAGAACACACGCTTATTCCTCATCCGTAATGAACCGATTTGTAAGAATACAGAAATCGCTTCCATTACAAATACACCGCCCATAATGGCAAATACGATTTCTTGACGAACCATCACCGCAATGGTACCTAGCATTGCGCCAAGTGCCAAAGCACCGACATCACCCATAAAGACTTGGGCTGGATGTGCATTGTACCAAAGGAAGGCCAAACCAGCACCAACCATGGCAGAACAGATCACCACCAGTTCAGAGGTATATTTTACATAAGGAATATGCAAATAATTGGCAAAACGAATATCACCAGATAAATAAGCAAATACACCTAAACCCGCTGCGACCATGACAATTGGCATAATCGCCAAACCATCCAAACCATCCGTCAAGTTGACCGCATTGGATGCGCCATTAATCACCAGATAAGTAAATGCAATAAAGGCTAAACCTAACGGCACAGCTGAAAGCGGGATAGAAAGATTCTTAAAGAATGGAATCAACAAATCCAACATATTGGCCGTATGCTCTATGCTGTCCTGTTGTTTTGCAATCACATACAGTGCAATACCAGCTCCCAAAGAGGCAACTGAGGTCCAGAAGAATTTTTTGCGTGCAGGCAAACCCGCATTGTCCTTATAACGGACTTTAATCCAGTCATCCGCCCAACCAACAGCACCAAACACCACCATGACACCGAGCACAATCCAAACATATGGATTAGATAAATCAGCCCAAAGCAAGGTACTAATCCCAATGGAGAGTAAAATAAGAATCCCGCCCATGGTTGGGGTTCCCATTTTTTTGGCATGGTTTTCAGGCGCAAAAGAACTCACAGCCTGACCATATTTTAATGCTTGTAATTTACGAATCATCACTGGTCCTAAAACCAGTCCGATCGTCAAGGCCGTCAGTAAGCTCAACAAAGAGCGCAATGTTAAATAACGAACAACCTGAAACGAACTATTATAGTCCGCCAATTGCTCAAATAACCATAACAACATTTAAATTTTCTCCATCAAGTCAGCCATCAACGTTTCCATGTGGGTATAACGAGACCCTTTGAATAGGAAACTCATTGACTGGGGTTGATGTGTTTGGACTAAATTAATTAAAAACGGTAATGCTTCTGCCTGTGTTGCAAAGGCATGTAACTTTTCTGAATGAGATGAACCTTGTTGCGCTGCTTCAGCGAATTCACCGACCACAACCAGATGCTCTAATGGTAACGATACCAAGTCCCGGCCGAGATCATGATGCTCTTGCCAGCTACTGTCACCCAGTTCACCAATATCTCCCATCACCATGACTTTTAAGCCCTGTTGCTGCAAGAGCACCTGTGCTGCTGCACGCATAGAGGTCGGGTTGGCATTGTAGGTATCATCAATAAACAAATGATGTTGGTGTTGAATAAAGTTCAGACGCCCTTTGGCACCTTGTGCCTGCTCTAAACCTTGCACAATATCATCCAATGCAATACCAATTGCTAAAGCAAATGCAGTCGCTGCTGCTGCATTCTGTACATTGTGCGCGCCAGCAAATGGCAAATTCACTGCACGAATACCTTGTGGTGTATGCAAGTTAAACTGTGCTGATTGAGGATGAAGCTGAATATCTGTAGCAAAAATATCCCCACCCTCACCAAAACTCAGCATTGAATGTGTTTGCGCATTCACACGAATCGTTTCAGAAAAATCATCTTGTGCAGGCACGATCGCAGTGCCTTGAGGCAAAATATGCGCATAGATTTCTGATTTAGCGCGGCAAATGCCTTCGCGCCCACCAAACTCACCCAAGTGTGCTGTGCCAATATTCAAAATCCCTGCCACATGCGGCTGTACTAGATTCGAGGTGTAATCAATTTCACCTTGATGGCTGGCACCCAGTTCCATTACGGCATACTGATGCTCAGGGCGCAGCTCAAGTAACATCATCGGAACACCGAGATCATTATTCAGGTTGCCACGGGTAATTAAGGTCGGTGCCAAGCGAGATAAAATACTGCCCAACATTTCTTTGGTGGTGGTTTTGCCACTACTGCCTGTTAACGCAATCACTTTCAATTGAGGGTTATGTTGGCGACGATAAGCACCCAACTGCCCCAAAGCCAAACGCGTATCTTTTACGATCAACTGTGCAATATCAACATCAACAGGATGATCAACAATCGCAATTTGGCACCCTTGTGCAGCGACTTGTGCGACAAAATTATGCGCATCAAAACGTTCACCCTTTAATGCAAGGAAAGTATCGCCAGCTTCTGCATGACGCGAGTCCGTTAAAATACGTTTAATTTCACCTTGTGGAATATTCTGTTGAAACCACTCGCCTTGGGTCGCTTGCTGTAATTGTTCTGCGGTCCAAGGTTGTAATGGAACAGTACTGGTCGTTGAAGTATGCATACGCTTTATTTACCTTTTAACCTTATTGCGCAGGATAGGCTGAATCGACAGGATGTGGCTGTGCATCAATCGCAGACTGCACTTCAACCACATCATCAAACCAATGGCGAACCCCATCAATTTCCTGATAGTTTTCATGTCCTTTGCCCGCGATCACCACAATATCACCTGCTTGGGCTTGCGCCACCACAAATTTAATCGCTTCACGACGATCATGAATTTCATGCATCTCATGTTCTGCGAAATTGATGCTTTGCTTCATATCCGCAAAAATCTGTTCAGGATTTTCAGTGCGCGGATTATCCGAAGTCAGCACAACAGGACTGGCATGCTCAAGTGCAGCTTGCGTCATGAGTGGACGTTTGCCACGATCACGATCGCCACCACAACCAAATACTGCCCATAGTTGTCCAGTCACATGACGTTTCAAGGTCGTTAGCACTTGGATCAAGGCATCAGGTGTATGCGCATAATCCACCACAAATAGACGCTCAGCATCTTGAATGACTTGCATACGACCTGGTGCACCTTGGAGCTGCGGTACAAACTGGACTAAGTCAGCAAGCGTAAAACCTGCATATTCAGCAGCAATCAGGCTGGCCAATAAGTTCTCAACATTGAACTGTCCGAGTAATGGACTTTGCACCACATAGTGACCCGTCGGAGCGATTAATGTAAAACTTGCTCCACTCAAGCGATATTGCAAATCCACAATATGATAATCTGCTGTCGTCTGAGTCAAAGAATAAGTCAGAATTTTAGGTTGTGCCGGATTCGCCTTTGCAGCATTCAACATGAGATGTGCATGTGCATCATCCAAGTTGATCACTACAGCTTTTAATGTCTTGAATTTAAATAATAAAGCTTTGGCTTCAGCATAAGCTTCCAAAGTACCGTGATAATCCAGATGGTCACGACTTAAATTACTGTACACCGCAATTTCAAGCTCACAACCATTAAGACGCCCTTGCTCCAAACCATGTGAACTGGCTTCCAGTGCGACAAAGCTCGCGCCTTGTTTGGCATAGTCATGTAACGCATGCTGTAGTTGCAGTGCATCCAAGGTGGTATGTGTGGATGGGGTTAAATTTGGCAGAATACCGTTACCTGTCGTCCCCATTACTGCACAGCCTTTACCTTGTGAACTAATCAGCTCCGCAATGAGGCGTGAAATCGTGGTTTTGCCATTAGTTCCTGTCACCGCAATACCACGTAAAGGCTGAACAGGATCAGTCGCTTGTAAATACTGCTTCTGCCATTCGCCCATTTGATAACGAACATCAGCACAAACCCATTCGTTTGCGAGACCCAATGGTGCCTCACTGATTACGGCCAATGCACCTGCATCCAAAGCATTTTGTGCAAACTGGCGTGTTTTTTCAGGTTGGCTATAGCTATTTAAAGCAATAAAAATTTGCCCTTTCTCAACCTTGCGGCTATCCAAAGAAAAACCCTGAAAAGGTTGGGTATACCAAGCCGCATCTATGCTGATCGGGTGTATCTGTTGAAAACGAATCGACATAATTTACCTACGGATTGGATTTTATAGAAGTATCAAGTGGTTTATCTAAAGGCACATTCAAAAGGCGTAAAGACTCTTGCATGATGCGCGCAAATACAGGCGCAGCAACCAAACCACCATAGTAACGGCCTTGTGGGTTTTCAACCACGACAATCATGGCTAAACGCGGATCGCTGATTGGCGCAACACCTGCAAATAAAGCACGATACTCACTGTTTGAGTAACCTTTACGGTCTGCACGTAATTTATGCGCTGTCCCTGTCTTCCCCCCAACGCGATAGCCAGGAATCACCGCTTGTTTCGCTGTACCACCAGGCATGGTCACTTGCTCAAGCATGGTCAGGACTTGATCGGCAATTTTAGGACTCAACACCTGTGTGCCTTCTGGAACCTTATCCAATTTTCGCAAACTCAATGGCATTTGTACGCCATGATTTGCCAACATGGCATAGCCTTGTGCAACTTGTAAAATTGTCGCATTCAAACCATAACCATATGCCATGGTTCCCAACTGCGATGGATTGAGCTTATCACCTGAATAGAGCAAACCAGAACTTTCACCCGGAAATTTCACCGCTGAACGATGGCCGAAACCTGCACGTCTAAAGAAAGATGGAACGGTATCTTTTGGTAAAGACAGGGCGATTTTTGCCGAACCGACGTTCGAGGATTTAATAATGACGCCTGAAACGGTTAAAGCACCATAGTTATGTGTATCACGAATGGTATGCCAACCTAAACGCATCGATCCAGGTGAAGTATTAACAATCGTATTCGGCGTGTATTTCCCGCTTTCCAAAGCAGCAGCCACAGTAAATGGCTTCATGGTTGAACCTGGTTCAAACATATCAATCGCGCCACGGTTACGCATCGCATCTTTATTGCTGAGACCATTCTTATCGTTCGGGTTATACGACGGCCAACTGGTCATCGCCAAAATTTCACCCGTTTTGACATCAACCGCAATTGCTGTTGCAGAGCGAGCGTTATTGGCCACACCTGCAGCTGTCAGTTCACGGTACATAATATATTGCAAACGTGAATCGATACTCAGGGTAACATTTTCACCTGATTCAACTTCTTTGATCACTTCTGAAACTTTCAGACGATTACCCTTTTTATCGCGGATAATTTTCTGCTCGCCATCCATGCCTGACAACTGTTTATTCAGTTGCATTTCCAAACCTTCAACCCCCACCCCTTCACTATTGGTCAAACCAATAATCTGTGCATTCGGCTGCGGTTGTGGATAGTAGCGTTTATAACTTTTCTCAGCATAAACGCCTTGGAAATTACGCTTGGTAATCAAGTCAGCTTGTTGTGGTGGAATTTCTTTTTGCAAAACTAAATAACGTGAACGTGGACGTGCCTGCATTTGTTTCTTTAAATCTGCACGATCTACACCAACTGCATCTGCCAATTCATCTAGGTTCAAGTTTTTATCGGGCAATTGACGTTTTAATTTACGATTATTCGGGTCTTTTTTGAGTTCTGCCGTGATGTCATCAAATTGCTGTTTGGTTTCCCAATAATCCCTTGGGTCCATCACAATTTTCATGATCGGGGTGCTAATCGCCAAAGGTACGCCATGGCGATCACTAATCACACCACGCATCGCCTCTAAACGCTCAGTCCTTAAAATATTGGCATTGGCTTTATTTTGCAAAAAGTCTTTATTGACCACTTGCACATAGAACGCACGCGCAATCAACACAACAAAACAAAGGAGTACCGTTCCCCAAAGCAGATAAAATCGCCACATATCCAAAGCAAGGGTCGGTCTTTCAGAAATAGACTGCTGTTTTTTTCGTATTGGTTTACTTCGCTTATCTGCCATACAGCATGCCTTATTTATCTTGCTTTGAAGTCATAGGTAAAGAAATCACAACCGTCTGCGTGGCTGGAGGTGAGAACATACGTAGTTGTGTGACTGCGCGAGAACCAATCTGTGCGGTTGCACCAAAGGTTTGCTGTTCAATCAATAAACGCCCCCATTCAGCGTTTAAATCATCTCTTTCACGCATATATGCACTCAAGTCACGATAATCATGACGGTATTCAAACACTTGAAATACCACCATCATCGCACTTGTAAACACCAATGCAACGAGTACAGCATACACAACAACCTTTTTCAGTCCTTTTCTGCTGCTTGGTTTTACGTCGTCATCATTCTTGTTGTTCATTCTCAGCCTTTTTGCTCTAAACGCTCAGCCACACGCAGCCATGCACTACGCGAACGAGGATTTGCTTTTACTTCTGCTTCACTCGCACGAATACGAGAAACTTTCTTTAAACGTCGAGTATCGACCTGTGCTTGAGGCATCCCCCAACCCGTGTCTTCAGCCAAACTCGATTCTTTTTGAATAAACTGCTTGATTAAACGATCTTCCAAAGAATGAAAGCTAATCACTGCCAGCTGTGCAGTTGGTTTTAATAATGTGACAGCTTGCGGTAAAAATGTCTCGATATCATCAAGTTCTTTGTTAATGGCAATACGAATCGCCTGAAAAGTACGCGTTGCAGGATGCTTATGCTTTTCCCATTTCGGATGTGCGGTTTTAACCACTTCTGCCAGTTGGGCAGTCGTTGTCATTTCACCTGCCAGTTTAATGGCTTTGGCAATCCGACGGCTATAACGTTCTTCACCATATTGGTAAATAATATTTGCGAGTTTTTCTTCTTCAATTTCAAGCAACCACTCAGCTGCTGTTAGACCTTGCGAATTATCCATTCGCATATCCAGTGGCCCATTTTGCATGAAGCTAAAACCACGTTCAGCTTGGTCCAGTTGTGGTGATGACACCCCTAAGTCAGCCATAATGCCATCAACTTCAGTCAGACCAATTTGAGCTAACTCGGATTGAATATCTGCAAAACTGGCATGAATAATTTTAAAACGTGAATCTTCTTGTTCTAATTGTGCTGCAACTTCAAGGGCTTGTGGGTCTTTATCGAAGGCGTAAACACGTGCGTTTTGGTCTAATTTTGAAAGTAACAACTTGGTATGTCCACCACGACCAAAGGTCGCGTCGACAAAAATACCAGTATCGCGACCTGCCAATACGCCATCAACGGTTTCATGAAGTAAGACAGAAATATGCGACATAAGAAATGAATCAACAGCTGAAAATGTAACTGCACATTATCACCTTGTTTTATGCCAGCACCAAACGACTTTTTGTAGAGAATTCTTAACTTTTCATAGATAAAACCGTTTTCTTATCATTTTTCACTCAATAAAAAAGCAAACACCTTTAGTATTTGCTTTTAATCGTTCTCTTTAATCTCTGTAGAAACTGAATTTATGGTTTTTCTGCATAAATTTGGTCAAAAATCGCACCATTCACAAAGTGTGTTTTTTGTGCTTTTGCCCAGCCACCAAACACATCATCAATCTTGAATAGTTTAATCTTTGGAAATTGTTGCGCATATTTAGCAGCAACCTGTGGATTACGTGGACGGAAATAATATTTCGCAGCCAGCTCTTGCCCTAAAGGCGAATAAAGGAAATTTAAGTAACCACGCGCCAATTGACGGTTGCCATTTTTATCGACAGTTTTATCAACGATTGCCACAGAAGGTTCAGCCAAAATCGAAATTGAAGGATACACAATTTCAAATTTATCTTTCCCTAAGCCTTGAGTTGCCAATAATGCTTCATTTTCCCAAGACAACAACACATCACCAATGCCGCGTTCAGCAAAAGTGGTGAGTGAACCACGTGCACCTGAGTCTAAGACTTTGACATTTTGATAAAGCTTTTTCACCAATTCACGCGCCTTGGCATCATTACCACCCGGCTGTTTCAATGCATAACCCCAAGCCGATAAATAAATCCAACGTGGTGCACCACCGGTTTTTGGATTTGGAGTGATAATTTCCACACCTGACTTGGTCAAATCATTCCAGTCACGAATATTCTTTGGGTTGCCTTTACGCACCAAGAACACCACCGTTGAAGTGTAGGGTGCCGAATTGTCTTTAAATTGTTTTTGCCAGTCTTTACGAATTAAACCGGCATTGGCAATTTCATCAATATCATTAGCCAATGCAAGCGTTACAACGTCTGCCTGCAAACCATCGATGACTGAACGCGCCTGTTTACCCGAGCCACCATGCGACTGCTTGAAATCAACATCCTGCCCTGTTCTTTTTTTCCAGTACTGACCAAATGCTTGATTGTATTCTTGATAAAACTCACGTGTTGGATCATATGACACGTTTAAAAAAGTAGTTGCCGCTTGTGCTACACCATTTAAACCCAATGCCAACAATGCTGCTGCGATGACAGTTTTCATTTATTGTTTACTCATTTCGCCCCGTTTGTCACCACTATATTTCTTTAAAAATAATTTACAATCATATAGTTATATCAATAACTTTATTACTATTCTATTTTTAAGATATAGCCCTAGCGCGTATTTTTTGTATTAAAACAATACTCAGCCTTTTATTTTTATGGCAAAATGAGAAAAATTATCATTCTCCACTTTTTCTACACATTTGCTTGCTAAATTCAACTTGCACACAAAGTAGCCATTTTGCTATAAATACATGTCAAGATGTGTCAAATTTTAAGATTTTTGTAAAAAGTGTGACGTAGTTATACTTTTTTATTAAGATTTATGTTTAAATCGTATTATTAAAGCAATACTATAGTTGTTTGGTTAGTCTTGTAGACTCAAAATCATGAAGGGGATGTGAGCAATGCGAGCATTAAAATTGAAAAAAGCACTATGCTTAAGCTTATTTTTAGCAGCTTCTGTTCAAATGGGGCATGCGGCAGCAATTAAAGAAAGTAATAACATAAAAACAATTGATAAATCATCTTCAAGCTTAATTGTTAAAGCGCTTGACCAGCAAAAACGTAATACCGGTTTATTACCATCGTCAGACGATGAGTTAAAAATGTTGAATACGATTCGGACCACACCAACACAAACGTTCTTTGCCAGTCAACATGAACGTTTTTCACGTTTCGTTCAAACCATATTCCAGCCACATACTTCTTAAATTTTAAATATGTGCCCCTTCACATGTTTAAATCAAGCCTAGTCATGCTGTGACTAGGCTTTTTCGTTATAATAGTTTCAATTTAAATTTAAGCTCCGATCATTTATGAAAGTTCGTACCCGTATTGCGCCTTCTCCTACAGGTTTTCCACATGTAGGCACAGCTTATATTGCGTTATTTAATCTATGTTTTGCCAAACAGCATGGCGGTGAGTTTATTTTACGTATTGAAGATACGGATCAACTTCGCTCAACGCCTGAATCTGAAAAGATGATTTTAGATTCTTTGCGTTGGTTAGGTCTGAACTGGTCAGAAGGTCCAGATGTAGGTGGTCCACATGCCCCTTATCGCCAATCAGAGCGTATGGGGATTTATAAGCAATACGCGCTTGACTTGGTTGAAAAAGGTCACGCTTTCTATTGTTTTGCAACCGCAGAAGAACTTGATCAAATGCGTGCAGAACAACAAGCGCGTGGCGAAACACCTAAATATGATGGCCGCGGCTTAAAATTATCACAAGAAGAAGTACAACGTCGTCTTGCTGCGGGTGAGCCCCATGTCATCCGTATGAAAGTACCAGAGGAAGGCATTTGTAAAATTAATGACTTACTCCGTGGTGAAGTTGAGATTCCATGGGCACAAGTTGACATGCAGGTGCTGTTAAAAACGGATGGTTTACCAACCTACCACCTTGCCAATGTAGTGGATGACCACTTAATGGAAATCACTCACGTGTTACGTGGTGAGGAGTGGTTACCATCTGCACCGAAGCATCAATTACTGTATCAATATTTCGGTTGGGACATGCCAACATTGTGTCACATGCCATTGTTGCGTAACCCAGACAAATCGAAACTGTCTAAACGTAAAAACCCAACCTCAATCAACTACTATCGTGACATCGGTGTTTTACCAGAAGCGTTATTAAATTATTTAGGTCGTATGGGTTGGTCAATGCCTGATGAACGTGAAGTATTCACCCTAGAAGACATGATTCAAAACTTTGATGTACAGCGTGTTTCGCTGGGTGGACCAATCTTTGACGTTGAAAAACTCAACTGGCTCAATGGTCAGTGGATCAAAGGATTGACGCCAGGACAGCTTCTAGACCGCTTGTTGGCATGGAAAAGTGACCGTCAAACCCTTGAAGACATTGCTGCAGCGATTCAACCGCGTATCAACTTACTCTCTGAAGCCGTGAATTGGGCTGGTTTTTACTTCAACCATATGCCACAAATCAGCAAAGAGCAGTTTGAAAGCAAAAAATTGACTGAAGAACAAGTTCGTCAGAGCCTACAATTTGCAATTTGGCGTTTAGAAAGTCAGTTTACCTGGAACAATGATACCGTCAGCCAAACCTTGATGGACTTGGCAAATCAGATGGAAATCAAATTACGTGATTTCATGCCAGCCTTCTTTATTGCGATTGCAGGTTCGACTAGTTCAACACCTGTCATGCAAGCGATGGTTACTCTCGGCCCTGATTTGACTTTTGCACGTTTACGTCACGCCCTAGAACTTGTCGGTGGACCAAGCAAGAAAGAGCTAAAAGTTTGGGAAAAGCTAAATGAATCACTAAAATTGCCGAAAAATGATGCAAATAGTGAGACTTAATTCAGTTTAATGATTGACGTGTGAGCGCATTCCCCCTAATATTGCGCTCACACATTCTGGGGTCATAGCTCAGTTGGTAGAGCGCTACAATGGCATTGTAGAGGTCAGCAGTTCGATCCTGCTTGGCTCCACCAGAGTCTCGAAATCGCAATGCTTTTCCGAGATGAAGTTAGGCTTTCAGTCATGTATGTGTTGCCTCATCTGTCCCTATCGTCTAGAGGCCTAGGACATCGCCCTTTCACGGCGGTAACCGGGGTTCGAATCCCCGTAGGGACGCCATATTCTCGAATATAATAATTATATTTTTCTAATAATCTTTCTCAAGCAGATTGCACATTTTCGAATTTTCCATAAAATAGCCGCTTCTCTATGCTTGGACAAATTGTCGTATGCAATCTTCCAACTCAAATGCGAATTCAGAACCAACAACGCTAAAGCGTGCCATGAGCACTCGCCATTTAGTCATGCTTTCTTTAGGTGGCGCGATTGGTACAGGTTTGTTTTTAGGTTCTGGCGAAGTTATCGCTCAAACCGGCCCTGTGGGTGCAATTATTGCCTATGTTTTAGGTGGCTTAATTGCTTATATGGTCATGCTCTGCTTAGGTGAGCTTGCAGTACACATGCCTGTTGCTGGATCTTTTGGTGCATACGCTCAAAAATATATTGGTCCAGGCACAGGTTATATGATTTCTTGGGTCTACTGGCTCACGTGGACTGCAACTTTAGGTACAGAATTTACCGCTGCGGCCTTACTGATGCAGGAATGGTTTCCACACATTTCCATGTGGATTTGGACCATTATCTTTGCAGTCACCATTTTGGGGTTAAATCTCACCTCAACCCGAATGTTCGCCGAATCCGAATTCTGGTTAGCCCTAGTTAAAGTTGTGACCGTGATTGCCTTCATTATCCTTGGTTTATTGGCAATTTTTGGTTTGATCTCATTCAATGGCTATGAATCAGCACCACTATTTCATAATTTGACTGCACACGGCTGGTTCCCGCAAGGGCTTATTCCAATCTTTACCACCATGTTGATTGTTAATTTTGCCTTTTCAGGTACCGAATTAATTGGTGTTGCCGCAGGTGAAACCAAAGACCCTGCTGAGAATGTTCCAAAGGCAATCAATGCGGCCATTTGGCGTTTATTGATTTTCTTTGTCGGCACAATCGTGGTGATCAGTGCTTTACTTCCATTCCAGGTCGCGGGCCTAGGTGGTGAAGGGGTGAGTAGCAGTCCTTTCGTAACGGTATTTAACTACATTGGTATTCCTTATGCCGACGACATTATCCGTTTCGTGATTATTACCGCACTTCTTTCTGCTGCAAACTCAGGTCTTTATGCTGCATCACGTATGATGTGGTCTTTATCAGATCAGCGTCAGTTACCAAGTGTATTCTCGCGCTTATCAAAAAGTGGTACCCCGATTATTGCGCTGGTCGTAACCATGTTTGGTGCGATTCCTGGTCTGTTATCAGAGCACTTTGCCCCTGAAACGATTTTTAAGAATTTATTAGGTGTTGCGGCATTTACCATGGTCATCGTCTGGATGAGTATTTGCTGGAGCCAATTTAACTTTAGACGCCAATGGTACAAAGCGGGACATACCGCAAAAGACTTAAAATTTGCTGCACCGCTTTATCCTATCGTACCCATCTTAGGTTTTATCTTCTGTTTCATTACCGGTTTAAGTATGGCGGCAGACCCTGAGATGCAAGCAGGCTTTATTGGTTGTTTGCTGTTTATTGCAGCATGTTACCTAAGTCATTATGTTTTCTATCGAAACCGTAAATAATCAAATCTCAGAAAAAAATGCAGCTTAAGCTGCATTTTTTATATCTACCAATAAACCATTTGTTTGATGATTTTTTTGCTTAACTGCTTATTTTTGATTATTTATTCTGCGATATGTTTTATTTTTAGACACTTATTCACTTTTTTTAAATTTTATTCTGAAAAGTGTTTGACACCCTATCTAATTCACCCTAATATACGCCCACCTCTGAAACGTCCCTATCGTCTAGAGGCCTAGGACATCGCCCTTTCACGGCGGTAACCGGGGTTCGAATCCCCGTAGGGACGCCACTAAATTCGAGGAAAAGCAAAGATAAAATCTTTGCCGAGAATTTAGGCCTAGCGATCAATATGTTTTACATACGACGCTCAGGTAAATTTCCTCAGATATGTCCCTATCGTCTAGAGGCCTAGGACATCGCCCTTTCACGGCGGTAACCGGGGTTCGAATCCCCGTAGGGACGCCAAATTCTGAAAAAGCCACTGCATTGACAGTGGCTTTTTTATTGCCTATGCGCTGCCAATACCGACCTGAACTTCTAGACGTCCAGACTGCACACGTAGGCCACGGATCTCGAATTGATCAACCAGTTGTTGTACCAACTCACGGCTTTCCTGCAAGATATTTAAACCTGGTAAAATACTAAAATCAGTCAGATTCAATAACTTATCCACCATCCATGAACGGTTATTAATGAAATCAATAAAGCCGGCTTCTTCCAGATCGATATACCACAAGCGATGTCCCTCTTTTTGAATCCCTGGGACATCACGAATCAGATGATTGATCAAGAATGGAATTGGTAAAGAATTAATTAATTCAAAACTGACATTACCAACACGACGTGCAGCCCAATTGGTTAAGGTGCCTCCATGGCGAATTTGTAGATCAAGATGCTCATCGACTTGGCGTAGACGCAAATACTTTTCCTGCCCAATACGACACTCTAAGACATTAAATTCGAGTGAAAGACGATACAGAAAACGACGATAGTGCCCATCGAGTTCAATATGGAAACGGTCATTACCACACTCAATCTTAATATCGTCAATTTCACTACGATCCATTCGCTTGCGAATCTGATTATTCAGCAACATCTCGGGTAAATATAGGGTCAGACTACTTTTCCCCAAAGAAGCTCTCGCCATGGCTAAAGCAACCTGACGTGCCGCTTCACTGGTCTCCGAGACCATATCACGTACCGTATTACGCACCCCTTCGACACCACGTTTGGTGTGATGGGTGACATGATCCAAGGCATCTAGTGCTGCATCTGCCACACCCGCAATATTGCGTGAAGTATCGCTGGCAAATTCCACTGCATCCTGTGCATGCTGTAATGTTTTATTGATCAGTCGACGTGATAATGATGGTTTCTCAGCTGAGACTTCCGCATCCGCTGGCATAATATCGAACATCGCCTTTTTATCATCTTGTCGATTCAAGATGCTCTCCCTCTTCCCTTTCTTACAGGCTCATTTCTTATGAGCATCAATCTGCTTTCTGAACTTATTAGATGTTTTTCTGTAGATTAGCATGCTCTGCGCTGCGATTTGCGTCTTTTTGTTGCATCGCTTCAAATTATTTGCTGCTTCAGACCAACATCGCTTTTACATAAAATTCTATGACTCATCAGCTTGAATAGGTGCCTGCCCATCTTCGACGCTCAGCGTCTGCATCTGGCTCAAACGCAGTGCTTTATATTTTGCCAATACCAATTCAAGCTGCTGCACCTTCTCCTGCCCAATGCCAAAATTTGATAGTTCACGTAATGCCACCCATGCGGCTTGCATCTGCTCAAACTCATTGCCTTTCACCAGTTTTAGCGTCATCCAATCAGCGAGATCCTGCACACGTTTTTGCATTTCAAACTGCAAGGCAAATAGTCCACTGCTTAAGGCCGATCCATCCAATAATCTCAATCCGTTTCGTACTTGCTCAAACTGCTGGCTTTGTTGTTGCAGATATTGAGCTAAAACCTCCTGATTGAACCAGACGGCAAAAGTAATCATCTCCTGAACAACCACATCACGTTGCGCATAGAGTGCATTACGCTCAGGATGTTGTTTATTCAAACGGATGTCTCCTAAATACGCCATCAGCCCTTGTTCCAGAATCATCTGAATATGCCCCAGATCAAAAGCAGGCTTTGGCTTCGATTCAATTGGAGTCAATTGAGCAAGCAATTCCTCATGGTGAACAGGTTGCTGTAATAGACACAAAATCTCTGCATTCTGCTGCATGGCTTGCCATAAATAAGTCAGCGGTAGATCAGCTGGCCCTGTACTGGCCGTATTCTGCTCGAGAAGATGCTGCCAGGCGACTTGCATCGTGTTTTGCTGAACCAAGCTTGAGAGCACACACTGTGCTGTTAAAAGCTGCGGTGCGGTTGCAATCACCTCCTGACTAAAAGGGAGATGCGATTGCTTAGCGCCAAAAATGCTATTTAAGGATTTCCCCAGTGAATTTAGGCCACGTCCCATATCTGCCAATAGATTGCTATTTGAAGCTCGTGTCCGCCGTATCGACTCAGGTAATAACAAACTGACCGCACGCTGTAATCGTTGAGTCTGGTTGTTCTGGTCAATCGGTTTCAGATGATGGAGTAACAAATGCAGTGCATATTCAACATCACTCAACTGTGGCTGACATTCAGGCTGATTGCGACTCAACAGACAATCAATATAAGCATAAAAGGCAGTTTCATTACGCTGCTGCGATTGTTGTGCCGCCCATTCATAGTATTCAATTGCTTGACTGTATTGTGCTGCCCCTGCATAGGCTTTGGCTAGCGCAATCGCATGTTGCGCACTTGGATAATGTTGTTGAAAATAATGTAAAAGATCAATTTTCGGTTGTTGATCCAGACAGCGATCCAACTGACGTAGATAGCCATTGATATGTTGCTGATTCGGCTGAGTCTCAATGAAATTCAGACGATAAACCAAACACTGCTCATACCATGCATACTTACGCGCATGCGACTCATAAGCACTCTGCAGCTCATCTTCAATCAACTGAATCAATTGGCTGGCATAGAGAATGTCTTCAGCATCCTCATGCCTGAATTTCCACTGCTTGGGTAAAGTCACCTTAAATAAACGTAGGAGGAAGTGAGCACTGAGATCAGGGCTTTGCATCGTCACCAACATCAACTTATCTTGGCTAGATAAATGTTCTTTGCCCTTCTGAATGCGAGATAAACGCAACTTTAGAATCTTGGTGCTTAACATGCGTTTCCTTTCGCATTATTCAACCCACTCATCTTGCAACTTAACAGACTGCCCTGACTTTTGCGAATGGCTTTAGACGAGCTGTAGCAAGCTTTTCAAACAAATGTAAAAATCGACTTTGTGGCATCATAAACAACAAAATAAGTAAATTTATGTATTTGAAAGGCTCAAGATTTTTGCTTTTGCATAATTTTCGCTAAAATGGAAAAAACAGAATAGGAATCTTCTATGCAATACCGTTGCCCTAAATGTCAAAGCGTGAAAATTATGCCTGTCAGTCAGGGTGCTAACAGCCCTCGTCCGAATGTACCCAAAAGTTTGGTGCTTCTGGTTCCTGCCATTTTTATTTTATTAATTTTGGTCTTGATTAGCGTTGCGATGTGGATTTTTGGCAATGGTGCCGGCCAAGGTCTGCAAATTGCGACCGTCGTGGTGTTTGCGATCTGTGTGATTGCAGGGGTTTTATTCTGGCGTGATCTACCTGATTTTAAAATTTCAATGCAAGCGTTTATGCAGGCACAAAAACATTGGAAATGCCGTGACTGCAACAACGAATGGCAGAATTAATTATTATTCCAAAACAAATCTTCACATCAGCTTAATGCTGATGTGAAGGATCTTGTTCAGCTTTCTCATCATGTTGATGGGTATGCTGGCAATTCATTTCTTCATCATCTTCAATTTGCAAGGTCACTTCAGCAATACCATGCTCATGCGATAACATCTCAATCGCAGCACGATGCAATTGATTACGATCAGCTCCCGGTGCAAATAAATGTACAGTCAGATGAATATTCTTCGAGGTAATCGCCCAGACCTTTAACTGATGGATACTCTCAACACCATCCAATCCCAGTAGATCATTACGTAACTTTTCAATATCGACCTCTTCTGGCACACCTTCCAACAAGATATTGATACTCTGCTTGAGCAGAATCCATGTTCTCGGCAATACCCAGAAACCAATCGCAACCGCAAGAATGGTGTCGACCCAATACCAATTGGTGAAATAGATCACCACTGCACCCACGATGACAGCCACTGAACCTAATGCATCACTCAGCACTTCTAAATATGCGCCTTTCATATTCAGGCTTTCAGCCGCACTAGACATTAACAATTTCATGGAAATTAAATTAATAATCAGACCCAAGCTCGCCACAATCAACATACCGACACTTTGAATTTCAGGCGGTTGCGTAAAGCGCTGGTAAGCTTCGTACAGAATGTACATTGCCACAAAAAAAAGCATCGAGGCATTAAATAAGGCTGCCAGAATTTCAAAGCGCTGATAACCAAAAGTACGTTTGTTATCTGCGGGACGTTTGGCAATTTTAATTGCCACTAAAGCAATCGCTAATGCAGCCGCATCGGTAAACATATGTGCTGCATCGGACAGTAACGCCAAACTCTGGGTGATTAAACCCGCAACCACTTCAACCACTAAGAAGGTTGAAGTCAGTATCAGCGCAATGGTGAGTTTTTTGATATTACCTTCAGTGACCGCTGCATGACTATGGTCATGCCCTTGATGTCCACCCATGTTGGACTCCTTATCATAATTGAATAAGACCTGTTGCAGTCTTAAAGTCAGCCAAGGCGAAAATCGCTTTGGCTGGTTCAGATTCTTCTTAATAAAGTGCTTCATTAAGAAGATAGCATAAACAGATTAAATTGCACTTTCCTGACGTTTGTCCTGTTTGGCTTCATTCATCCAACGATACACCACTGGCAAAATCAGCAGGGTCAGCAAGGTGGATGAAATAATCCCGCCAATCACCACGGTTGCCAGTGGGCGCTGAACTTCTGCACCCGTACCTGTGGCAATCGCCATTGGGATAAAGCCAAGCGATGCAACAAAAGCAGTCATCAAGACAGGGCGTAAGCGTAATACCGCGCCATGCCATGTAGCGTAATGAACATCATATTGCTCTCGTAACTCTTTAATAAAGCTCAGCATCACCAGACCATTCAGCACGGCGACACCAGAGAGCGCAATAAAACCGACACCTGCCGACATCGACAAAGGAATGTCGCGTAGCCATAGCGCCACCAAACCGCCCGATAGGGCAAATGGCACACCACTAAACACCAGCAAGCTTTCTTTAAAGTTATTAAACACCGCCATCAACAGAACAAAGATCATCAGCAATGCCAATGGCACCACAATCTGCATTCTGGCTTTTGCCGAGGCCAGATTTTCAAACTGACCGCCATAACCAAGCCAATAACCGCTTGGTAATTTTTGCTGAGATAATTTCTGCTGCATTTCACCCACAAATGAGCCCAAATCGCGGTCGCGTACGTTGGTGGTGACCACAACCCGGCGTTTGCCATTTTCACGGCTGACTTGCGCCAAGCCTAAAATATTCTCCACTTTTGCCACGTCTTGTAGTTTGATCAAACCACCATTCGGCAGCTGAATCGGCAGCATGGCCAGTTGCTGCGGCGTACGCATCCCATCATCCAAACGCACTACAAAATCAAAACGACGGTCACCCTGTAAAATCTGCCCAACACTTTGTCCACCAATACTTGCAGCAACCAAATCCTGAATGGATTTCACTGATAAACCGTATTGCGCAGCCAATGCATGGTCGATATCGACATTGAGTAAAGGTAAACCATCAGTTTGCTCAACCTTCACTTCACTCGAACCTGTGATGGTTCTCAAGGTTTGAGCAACTTTTTCTGCTTCTTGGTTCAATACCTGCATATCATCACCAAAAATTTTCACCCCAATATCACTACGTACGCCTGAAATCAGTTCGTTGAAACGTAATTCAATCGGTTGTGAAAACTCACTGTTGTTACCTGGAATTTTCTCAACATAAGCCAACATTTTGGTTCGAAGCTCGTCAATGGTTTCCGATTTATCAGGCCATTGATCACGCGGCTTTAACAGAACGATTGCATCAGAAATATTAGGGGGCATCACATCCGTTGCCACTTCGGCCGTACCTGTACGGGCAAAGATCGCTTTGATTTCTGGAAACTCTGCGAGCAATTGCTTCTCAACACTTTCCTGAATCTTCAGTGACTCTTCAATTCCGGTACTTGGTGCACGCATCAACTGTAAAGCAAAGTCACCCTCACTCAGTTGTGGCGCAAACTCACTACCGACACGCGAACCAATCGCAGCGGTGAGTACCAAAATAGTCACCGCACCGGCCACCACCACATAGCGGAAAGCATAGGCTTTATCCAGCAAGGATTTATAACCGTTTTTTAAGGCGGCCATCCAACGACTTTCTTTCTCTTTGACCTCACCAGTAACAAATAACGCCACCGCAGCAGGAACAAAGGTTACGGATAAAATAATCGCACCAATCAAGGCCAAGACCACGGTCATTGCCATTGGGTGGAACATTTTCGCTTCTACGCCTGCCAGTGCAAAGATTGGCAAATACACCACCATAATGATGATTTGTCCAAAAATCAGCGGACGTCTTGCCTGTTTTGCCGCCAAGAACACTTCGGTAAAGCGTTCTGAACGGGTCAGGAGTCGACCTTTATGGTGTTGAGCCTCTGCCAGCCGTCGGATACAGTTTTCGACAATCACCACCGCACCATCGACGATAATCCCGAAGTCCAATGCGCCTAAACTCATCAGGTTGGCACTGATTTTCTGCTCCGCCATCCCTGTCAGGGTAAACAACATGGATAAGGGAATAATACAGGCGGTAATCAATGCCGCACGGAAGTTACCCAAGAACACAAACAGGATCACAATCACCAAGATTGCACCTTCGATCAGGTTCTTCGCCACCGTCTTAATGGCTTTATCAACCAAGTTACTGCGGTTATAGACCGTTTCGACCACCACCCCTTCAGGCAATGAACGTTTGATTTCCTGCATTTTGCTGTCGAGTGCTTGAGCGATGGATTTACTGTTCTCACCCATCATCATCATGGCAATACCGAGTACGGTTTCTTCACCGTTGTATGTTGCACCACCGGTTCTTAGATCATGGCCAATCGAAACTGTTGCAACATCGGCAACACGAATCGGCAAACCATTCTTGGTACTGACCGTGACATTTTCAATGTCTTGTACTGTTTTCAACATCCCCGGAATACGTACCGTCAGCTGTTGACCATTTTCTTCAATAAAACCCGCACCGCGGTTTTCATTATTTTCAGTGAGTACAGTTTGCAAATCGGATAAGGGAATTTGCAGTTGTTGCAAACGTTTCAGGTCGGGAGAAACCACATAGGTCTTGTTATATCCCCCAATGGTATTGATTTCAGCAACACCCGGCACACGTTGTAATTGAGGACGAACAATCCAGTCCTGAATTTCACGCAAGTCCATGGCCTCATAAGGCGTACCATCGGCCTTTTTGGCATTCGGTTCAGCCTTGATCACCCATTGATAGATCTCGCCTAGGCCGGTTGAAATCGGTGACATTTGTGGATCAATCTCATCAGGCAAAGCACTCTTGGCTTCCTGTAGGCGCTGGTTAATCAGCTGTCGCGCCCAGTAGATATCGGTACCATCTTTAAAAATCACTGTGACTTGGGACAAGCCGTAACGGGAGATCGAACGGGTTTGTTCCAAGTTCGGAATACCCGACATGGCATTTTCAATCGGATAAGTAATGCGTTGTTCAACCTCAGGGGCAGTGAATCCCCCCGCCTGACTATTAATCTGCACCTGTACGTTGGTAATGTCAGGCACGGCATCAATCGACAGTTTTTGGTAGCTATAAATACCGACCCCGATCCACGCCACCACAAACAGCATGACCCAAATCGCATTGCGGATTGAAAACTGAATAATCCGATCAAACAGACCTTCCGCGGGAGGAAGCTGCAACTTATCTTTAGTGTCCATGCTCGGCCTCTCCCTTCTCGATCTCAGATTTCAAAAGGAAACTGCCTTGACTGACATATTGTTGCTTTTCAGTCAGACCCGATTGGATTTCCACCCACTGCCCATCACTTGAGTAATTACCCAGTTGTACAGGTGTTGGCGTGAAATGCATTTGGTCTTTCTCTTGCTTGGCCACGAAAACTGTAGCTTTACCCTCGATCTGCTGAATCGCCGCTTTGGCAACACGAAGCACAGGCTTCTTGTCCGTGCCATCTAACAATACGTTCACCATCAAATTAGGTCGTAATTCTTTGGCTGGGGTTAGTACTTTGGCACGCACCTGCAAACGACCTGTCTGGGTATCTGCCGCGGTGGTCAAGGTCTGGATCTGTGCTTTAAAGCTATTATTGGTTTGCAGCGACTTAAACTCGATCTGCTGATCTGGTTGGACATTGATGTTATTGACACTTGGTAAAATAAACTCAATCCAGAGTTGATCCAGCTGATCAATTACAAATAATTGCTTATCGGCGGTAATTTGCTCACCTACCACAATATCTTTCAGACTCACCACACCGCTTAAAGGTGCGGTCAAGACATAGCGACCCTGACTGCCACTGGATGCACCCAAGGCAGATAAGCGGCTACGTGCAGCTTGTACCTGAATCTGTGCCTGACGATAGGCATTATAGGCACGTTGATAATCCTGACGTGCAGAAACCCCTTGTTCCCAAAGTTGTTTTTCACGTTGATAATCTTGCTGTGCAAGCGTTAAAGCTTCTTGGGCAATACTTAAATTGGCTTGCTGATCTACCAGATCTGGGATAAATAGAGTGGCTAATACTTGCCCTTTCTTGACTTGTTGACCGAGTACCGCATTGACACTTTCCACACGCCCAGCAAAGGTTGCTGAAACATGCGCTTGCTGATCGGTATTGGTCACCAGTTTTGCTGGGTAAGCAAATTGCTGTCCGACTTCACCTACACCAACCTGAGCCAGCTTAACCCCATATTCAGTCATCTGTTTTGGGCTTAGGTTTAAGCTACCTTCCTCACTTTCAGCCTGCCCAGCCTCACCTTCTGTATGTCCTTCCTCACCTTCGCCATGACTATCAGCTGCTGCCTCACCGCTGGCTTTGTTTTTACCCGTGAAAAATAATAACGCGCTCAGGACTAAGCCAACGGCGATAACCAGAATGACCCAAAACCACTGCTTTTTAGATTTATTTGTCGACATTATTCTGCTCCTACTACAGCGGGAAGGCTATTGGTATCTTTCCAAAGGGTTTGATTAATCTGATTTAAGGCATCACTTGAACTCACCATACTCGGCTCAATTCCCAGTGCTAAACTTTCTGCATCAATTTGCTTTTGCCAGGCACTCTTAAGTAACTGCACTTTATTTAAACGTTGATCCTGCAATTGCATGGTGGCTTGCTGCACATCGGTAATGGCATATTTACCAACTTTGAAACCGAGCAGCATTTTCTCTTGCACCGTTTCAGACAATGGAATTTGTCGTTGATTGACGAGATCGAACTGTTGTTTCAATCCCGCCAACTCTGCAGTTAAGGTCTGAATGGCATTCAAGTTTTGCTGTTTGTAAAACTGTTGCTGTTTGACCAGTAAATCTTGTTTGGCATTGGCAATCCGTAATGAATACTGCTGACGATTAAAAATATTCAACGGGATATCGATGCCCACTCGGAACTTGTTATCGGTCGAATTGGTTTCTGCGCTTTTACTTTGCACCATGCCTAAATTGACCGTCGGATTTGGTCGGTTGGATACTTTTAAATAATCGATATTGGCTTTTTGACGCACAATGTCGAGTTGAATGGCGCGCTCAAATAAGTTGTTCTGCAAATAATCTTGCAAATCTTTTTGTTGTGGCCAGACATTGCTTGCCTGAGTAGAGAAGCGGTTATCGGTACTGCCCCACAGATTCGCCAATTGACGCTTTGCAGTGGCTAAGGAGAGTTCGGTTTGTTGAAATAACCGTTGATTTTCAATATGCGCCATCAAGGTACGATCTAAATCGACCTGCGCAATGCTGCCCGCTTTGAGCCTTAAGCGCGTTGCATCCAAAGTGTCCTGACTGGTTTTTAACTGTGCCTGAACCACATCATGTTCCAGCTCTAGCACCACGACTTGCGACCACAGATATTTAACTGCTAACTCAAGTTGCGCATTGTAGAGTTCCTGATTAAGGCCCACTTGAGATGCTTGTACATCGGCAAGCTTAACCGCAGCACGACGTTGACCAAAAATGTCTAATTTTTGTGAAACACCAAATTCCAGCTCTTTGTCTTTGCCTGACCTAAAGTCGGTTTGCTGAATAGAAATACTTGGATTCGACCATAACCCCGCTTGTTTTACATTGGCCTCAGCGATTCCTTGCTGTGTTTGCCACACCCCTGTACCAGCCTGATATTGCTTCACATCCTGCAAGATTTGCTCAAAATTCAGATTGCGTTGTGCAGCTTTGCTTACAGGCTGCTGATTCGCATCCAGTAAAGATTCTGCGGCAATGGATGGACTCAAAATGGCCGTGCTTAAAGCAAGTGCCAACACTGACCACTTCAATGACAATTGAGTACGATTTTTCCGCGTATGCTGCTCAACTGCATGAATACGCTGATTTAAACTAGAAGACATATAAAGCCCCGCAAAGTAATAAGAATGCGGTGGGCTATTTTTCGGCTACCCCACCTATAGCGGGGTCAATACAGGGGGCGGATTTAATCCAGAGAGATGTGGTGACTGGTAGGAATTAGACCAGTAATATTTTTGTTCTACGTCCTGACTGTGCAACATCGGTTCATTTACACGTTGCTGAACTTCAGCCACCACCACATGAAAACAAGATGGCAGATGGTCATGATGATCTTGCAAGCTTAAAGGCATCGGTAAATCTGCTGCGACTTTATCAAAGATAGCGCCTTGTTCAGCACTGTGTGTCTGTTCAGCAACATGATGCCCAAAATGATTCAATGTACTGTATTCACTGACCGTCTCATGCGCGCAAAATGCTGCCGCCACATTCCAGAAACTTTGGAACATGAACAAACTCAGCAAGACGGTCACGAAAACAGTTGAGCGTTGCAACAGCACACCCTTACAGTAAATTGCACAAAGGCACTATAGCAGGCTATGCCAATGTAATAAAATTACAAAACATTTTTTAGTCAATTTCTCACTGATTTAAAACGTTTTTTGATTCTCATTCATGATAACAATGTTCTCTGTTACGGGTATTTTATGTATAAAATCTTCTCTCTTTGGGTCTTAGCTATGGTATTAAGCGGATGCGCAACCAGCCTACTTTCCACTGCCTTACCCAATGAAAGCTCACAGGTTCAAACCACCACACTGAAAACCGATCAGATTCTGGCGCTTGGACAAGCCATTCAAAATGAAAAAAACCAAGGACTAATCTTTATTGGAAAAGATTTCAATTACTTAATGACCGATGGTAGTACTGAACTCCTAAAGCTTTTGCATGCCATTCCAGCCGAGCAACGCAGCTTTAGTCATCCTAGTCCACTGGTACTGACCATGGATGACCCGAATCATTTTCGTGGCGTATTACAAATTCGCTATCACACCCGTATGGTGGATCTCAATCCAAAGCAAAAAGAATTATTGAAATCCTTAGGTTTTAGACAAAATTTTGACTTGATTCAAAACCAAGAAACTGCGCCTTATCCTTATATCAATGTGTTTTTTAAAGGGCAGCTGTATCAAGCACTCGATCAGCAAAAAATCCAACAAAAATTGGCACAGCCCTATCCAATTACCTTACAACAAGAGACCACCATCACCACCAAACATCCAGTCAAACGCGCAACCCGTATGGTGCTCTATCCTTTGGCAATGGTCTTCGATGTAGTTACTGTTACACCGCTCCTGATGTGGTCTGATCTACGAGGTGATTTTAATAAATAGACACAAATAAATGGGTACAGCTAGATAAGCCAATGACCTAAACAATCAGGTATTGGCTTATTTTCTATAGCATTTCTCACAGCTATGGAATACACAAATAGAACAATAGCTGCAAAGAAAAAACATATATTAAAAACATAATAATGAAAAACTTAGCTCAAGGAGTTGCATGATGAATATTGCAAGTATCAAACAGCGGTTGCATTCCTATTGTTCTGGTTTGGTTCAACAGAACATCATCTCTGAGTCTGAACGAGAAATTCATAAAGCTGAGTTTTTTCAAACATTGGCACATCATGAACACGAGCAAGACAGCCACCCTTTTATTTCAGCCAATGACCGTAATGCGGTTTGGTATTTTCTTCGTGCAGCCTTACGTGGTAATGCAGATGCAGCTTTTAAACTCGGCGAAAGCTATTTGCATGGCGAGTTAGGTTTAGATAAAAATTATGGCAAAGCACAATATTGGTTAGAACGCGCAGCCCATTTAGGGCATCCTGAAGCGAAAGCCTATTTATATAGCGCATTCAGTGAATTGGCTTTTTCATAAGCATAAAAAAAACCAGCTCGGAAGCTGGTTTTTTTTATTGACAGAAATTAACCTGTAATCTTTTTATATTTAGAACGTTTTGCGACCGCTGCATCACCTAAACGCGACTGACGGTATGCTTCATATTCAGCATAGTTCCCTTCGTAGAACTCAGGCTGTTCATTTTCAAATGACAAGATATGCGTTGCAATACGGTCAAGGAACCAACGGTCATGCGATACCACCATCACTGTGCCTGGGAATACAAGAATTGCATCCTCAAGTGCACGTAAAGTTTCGATATCCAAGTCGTTTGATGGCTCATCCAGCAAGATAACGTTTGCACCCAACTGTAAGATTTTCGCAAGTTGTAAACGGTTACGCTCACCACCTGATAATTCGCCTACACGTTTTTGCTGATCTTGGCCTTTAAAGTTAAAGCGACCAATATAAGCACGCGATGCAATTTCGTATTCACCGATTTTTAGGATATCTAAACCACCAGAAACTTCTTCCCAAACGGTTTTATTATTATCCAAAGTATCACGGATCTGACCCACGTAAGCCACTTTAACTGACTCACCTAAAGTCACAGTACCCGTATCTGGTTGCTGTTCGCCAGTCATCATACGGAATAGCGTGGTCTTACCCGCACCGTTCGGACCAACAATACCAACAATCGCAGTTGGTGGTATTGTGAAGGTTAAGTCTTTATAAAGCAGACGACCATCAAATGATTTGCTGATGCCTTCAACTTCTACAACTTTATTGCCTAGGCGCGGGCCAGGTGGAATATAAATTTCAGAAGTTTCGTTACGCTGTTGGAACTCACGTGAGTTAAGTTCTTCAAAACGCTCCATACGCGCTTTGTTTTTCTTTTGCTGACCTTTGGCATTTGAACGAACCCATTCCAGTTCTTTTTTCAATGCCTTGGCAAAAGATTCTTCTTGCTTGTTTTCTTGCTCTAAACGCGCATTCTTTTGTTCTAACCAAGAAGAATAGTTACCTTGGTAAGGAATACCCATGCCACGGTCAAGTTCAAGAATCCACTCAGCGACGTTATCTAAGAAATAACGGTCATGCGTAATCGCTACGATTGTGCCTGGAAAATCTTTCAAGAAACGCTCTAACCAAGATACTGATTCAGCATCTAAATGGTTTGTTGGTTCGTCAAGAAGCAACATATCTGGCTTAGAAAGCAATAAACGACATAATGCAACACGACGGCGCTCACCACCTGAAAGCAATGATACATCTGCATCCCAAGCTGGAAGATTCAATGCATCAGCAGCAATTTCAAGCTGGTTATTCAGGTTATGCGCATCCCAAGCATGGATGATTGATTCTAATTTTTCCTGCTCTTTTGCAAGCGCATCAAAATCTGCATCAGGCTCAGCATATTCAGCGAAAACTTGATCAAGACGAGCTAAAGCATCAAGTGCTTCACGTACACCATCTTCAACGTTACCACGAACGTCTTTGGTTGGATCGAGTGGCGGTTCTTGTTCTAAGTAGCCGATCTTGATTCCTGGTTGCGCACGAGCTTCACCTGAGAAATCTTTATCTACGCCAGCCATAATACGGAGTAAGGTTGACTTACCAGCACCGTTCAAACCAAGCACACCAATTTTTGCGCCTGGGAAAAATGATAAAGAGATGTCTTTTAAGATTTCGCGCTTCGGCGGAACCATTTTCGACACTCGATTCATCGTATAAATATATTGGGCCACGCAGGACTCCTCAAGAAAAACGAATACATCGCAAAATAGCGAATAAAATAATCGGCGTATTATACGCTGAAAACCCAATTGACTTGAAGTTAAGATGACATTTGTTTGTCTGGATCAAAGAATTTTCTTTTGCAAGACATTACAGGTTTGAATTATTTGGTCATTTTCAAAAACAATTACGACCGATAAAGACTCGCTATATCACTAAAATCACTATCAAGCGCAAAAATTATGCACCATTTTGGATAAAATATACGCTAGACTCGATCAATATTTAACACACGTAGATGATGTAATCATGACTTATAAAGATGAAACTTTAGCTATTCATGCGGGATATTCACCAGAAGCAACCACCAAAGCAGTGGCGGTGCCGATTTATCAAACCACCTCGTATGCCTTTGATAATACGCAACATGGGGCAGATTTATTTGATCTTAAAGTTCAAGGAAATATCTATACCCGCATTATGAACCCGACCACGGCCGTACTTGAACAGCGTATTGCGGCACTTGAAGGTGGTATTGGGGCATTGGCTTTAGCCTCTGGTATGGCTGCGATTACGTACGCGATTCAAACCATTGCCGAAGCAGGTGACAATATTGCATCGGTATCCACCTTATACGGTGGAACGTATAACCTGTTTGCCCATACATTGCCAAAGCAAGGCATTGAAGTCCGTTTCTTCGATTATCAAAATCCAGAAGCATTGCGTCAGATTATTGATGAAAAGACCAAACTGGTCTTTGTTGAATCGATTGGTAATCCCCTTGGCAATATTATCGACCTTGAAGCGATTGCCAAAATTGCCCATGAGTATGGCGTCCCTGTTATTGTTGATAATACCGTAGCGACACCTGCCTTATTAAAGCCATTTGAATTTGGCGCCGACATTGTTGTGCATTCACTGACCAAGTATATCGGCGGACACGGCAATAGCATCGGTGGCGTGATTGTCGATAGCGGCAAGTTTCCTTGGGGCAAATATCCTGAACGCTTTAAAGCTTTAAATACACCTGACCCAAGCTATCATGGCGTGAATTATGTCGAAGTCTTAGGTGAAGCCGCTTTTATTGCGCGCGCGCGCGTGGTGCCATTACGTAATACCGGTGCAGCAATTAGTCCATTAAGCGTCTTCTTGATCCTACAAGGACTGGAAACCTTGAATCTACGGATGGAACGCCATACCGAAAATGCCATCAAAATTGCCGAATATTTAAAACAACATACAAAAGTGAAGTGGGTAAATTATGCAGGTTTAAAAGACCATCCGCAGCACCATTTGGCACAAAAGTATGTGAAAGGTAAACCTTCTGCCATCCTTTCTTTCGGTGTTCAGGATGGTCTGGCAGGCGGCACCCGCTTTATTGATGCATTACAGCTGTTTACCCGTCTGGTGAATATCGGAGATGCCAAAAGTCTAGCTTGCCATCCAGCCACGACAACCCACCGCCAACTCAATCCAGAAGAGCTCAAATCAGCAGGCGTCAGTGAAGACTTAGTGCGATTATCTATTGGGATTGAGCACGTCGATGACCTGATTGCCGACCTCGAACAGGCCCTTGCTCAAGTTTAATTTTAATGAAATCAATAAGCCCCTCTTCAGGGGCTTATTTTTTGTTCAAAATCACAAAATTTTTATTGCTTTTTCAACTATTACAAGATCTTGTTTTAGAGCTTTTACTCTAAAAAAGACATTATTTTTCAAATATTTACACTAGACAAACAAAAAATATCGGTTAATATTACACCAAAATAAAGTGTAGTGTTTAATCGTAATAAGAAGGCATTGCAAACAACAGCGTGATTAATGTAGGTAACTTACATGAATGCAAAACTCAAAAAACTTTTTCAGCAAAAAGTCGACGGTAAAACAATCATTGTCACAGGAGCATCAAGTGGTATTGGTTTAACGGTTTCAAAATACCTTGCTCAAGCAGGTGCTCATGTCTTATTGCTCGCTCGTACTAAAGAGAAGTTAGATGAGGTCAAAGCAGAGATCGAGGCTGAAGGTGGAAAAGCGACCGTATTTCCATGTGATCTCAATGATATGGAATCTATTGATGCCGTTTCAAAAGAAATCTTAGCAGCAGTAGATCACATTGATATTCTTGTAAATAACGCAGGACGTTCAATCCGTCGTGCGGTACATGAGTCAGTTGATCGTTTCCATGACTTCGAACGTACCATGCAGTTAAATTACTTTGGTGCAGTACGTTTAGTCTTGAATGTTTTACCGCACATGATGCAGCGTAAAGACGGTCAAATCATTAACATCAGCTCAATTGGTGTTCTTGCCAACGCAACTCGCTTTTCTGCTTACGTTGCGTCTAAAGCTGCATTGGATGCATTTAGTCGTTGTTTATCTGCGGAAGTTCACTCACACAAAATTGCGATTACCTCTATTTATATGCCTTTGGTCCGCACACCAATGATTGCACCAACCAAAATTTATAAATATGTACCAACACTTTCACCTGAAGAAGCAGCCGATTTAATTGCTTATGCAATCGTGAAGCGTCCGAAAAAGATCGCGACGAACTTAGGTCGCCTTGCTTCGATTACTTATGCGATTGCACCAGACATTAACAACATTTTAATGTCGAT
The DNA here is from genome assembly GCF_002292065.1 of Acinetobacter sp. UBA991. Taxonomy (NCBI): domain Bacteria; kingdom Pseudomonadati; phylum Pseudomonadota; class Gammaproteobacteria; order Moraxellales; family Moraxellaceae; genus Acinetobacter; species Acinetobacter sp. UBA991. Next base: position 183,639 of record NZ_DBBF01000043.1, read on the forward strand.
TGGTTTCAACTTGTTCCCAAGCTCTACCGCGTCTGTTGGTGAGCAAGAGAAGTTGAATTTAATTCAGCGTGCTTATGCGCGTTTGTTCCCAGGTGAACATTGGTAATCCATTTTGAAGATTCAAAAACAGCCAATCTTTTGATTGGCTATTTTTTTATTAGAAATAAGTTCTAGTTGCTTTGATTGATCCAGTCGGTGGTTTTACGGATCGCTGCTTCTAAATTTCCCGTCGAAATCTGCCAGCGCTGTTGAAACTGCGTCAATCGTTCTCGATCCAGCTGTTCTGTTCTTAGAAAACTTAGCATTTCCGGAGACATTTCTAATTTTTTCGCCAACCATTGCCATTTTAAAATAAGCCTTAGCAGTCCAACTGGTACATGTCTGGTTGGTGTACTCACCTGTAATTGATCTGCAATCATTCGAGTGAGTTGATGCAAAGCCAGATTGTTTTCACTGACAGCCAACATCGCTTGATTCGACAAGGCCATATCCACAGAAGCACTGACCATTATCCGACATAGGTCATCGACCCGAACCAAAGGTAGATAATGCTGAGCCGTTGCAGGGATGGCACTCATTTTTCTCCGTTTGAGCAAATCAATCATTTGTGCGATTGGCTGATTCGTGGGAATTTCACCAGACACATCATCGCCAACAACTGTTGCAGGATGAATAATGGTCCAATCGACTGATAGCTGTTGTGCACGCTGTATCCATGCAAAATGCGCTTCAATCTTCGATGCTTCATAAGCCCCCAAATATTGATACACAGCTTGCCACTCGGTACGATCAGGTTGTTCAAGGGAGATCCCTGCTTGCTGTAAATGACCCGTGATCGTCAACATATAACCCGAAACATGTACCGCACGTTTCAAAGCACAATGTTGCTGAACACAAGTTAATAAATTTAACGCACCTTCGACATTTACGGCCCGCGCTTGTTGCATACTCAGGTTCCACGCAAACAACGCACTACTATTATATAAAGTGTCCACTGCGCTTAATTTTTGCCAATCTTGCTCGCTGATGGCAAGTTTAACCTGTGTCACATCACCTTGGATAAAGCTCAGTTGATTCAAAGACACACCTTTTTGACTGAGCCAATTTGTGAGCACGGCTTGTTGTTTAGCTTGATTCCGGACTAAGGCAAAAACCCTATGTCCTTGTTTTAATAATTCTAAAATTAAATAACGGCCAATAAATCCTGTTGCACCTGCGACCAAAGCGACTTGTTGATCTTGCTGAGTTTTTAAGTTGTTATGCGCCATCTCATATGCTCTTTTGATTGAATGTAGGCATAGGCTAAAGGATGGAGTACACTCAATGGTCAAGTCATTTTTTAGACATATTCAAGAATAATAAGGATGATCACCATGTTAATTGGACAATTGGCAAAACAGACGGATTTAAGTCGGGATACCATTCGCTTTTATGAAAAAATGCAGTTGATCCAGTCCATCACCTGTAATAATGGCTATAAAGATTATTCAGAACAAACGCTGCAACAGTTACAACTGATTCGTACCGCAAAAAATCTTGGATTCTCGCTCAATGAAATTAAGCAGATTTTAGCGATGACAGCCCAAGATGAAATCCCTGCCCCACAAGTACAAAGCATTTTCCAAGACAAGTTAGATTTGATAGATGAGAAGATTGCACAACTTCATCAAATCAGAATGATGTTAAGTCGATTTACTCAGGGTGAAGCGTGTCCATTGAGAAAAGATTGTCCGATTCCAGACCTCAACCAATTGCTTTAAAAACTTTCTGAAATGACCGCAACTGCCCATGTGTATAAACTAAAACTTATCCACAGCTTTGCTGCATTAATCATCAGTAGCGTCTGTTGATTTTGCTTCTCGCATATTTTCTGGATCGCATATTTCCAATGCGATTGCCACGCTCACCTTCCAAGACAAGCACTTCATGTCTTGAATTGAGATAAAAAGATGAAAATCCTAAAAAATGCCTTTATTACAATCTATTTACATAACAGCAGCTTGTCTTGTTCCTAAATTGTCCCTTGATACAGCTCAATTAATTGCTTTTAAAAACATTAAATTCCCAATATTGACCATTCTGACATTCTTTATCTGTCAATGATTTAGCTAAAAACCAGTATTATTCTCTCTATCTAAAAATACATTCATAAAAAGCATACAAAATAGTGTCATTTTCATGCTTCTTTAGCGGTATATAACATTCTGTAAAGATTCAGTTACAGAATCTTGCTTGGTTGAAAAGGAACATATATGAGTCAGACATATAGCAAGGAAGAAAAAAGAAGTCGTATCAAAGGTATCGTCGGTGCGGCATCAGGGAATTTAGTTGAGTGGTTCGATTTCTATATTTATGCCGTTTTTGCTGCCTATTTTACCCATGCATTGACCGCTCCAGATATGGATCCAACTACCAAAGCCATTTATGTTTGGGGGGTGTTTGGCGCCAGCTTTTTCATGCGCCCAATCGGCAGTTGGCTATTCGGACGTATTGCTGACCGCCAAGGCCGTAAGCAATCAATGGTCATTTCAATTTGCTTAATGGCACTCAGTTCATTCCTGTTCGCAGCCTTACCGACCTATGATCAAGTCGGAATGTGGGCACCCTTTTTACTGCTCATGGTACGTTTACTGCAAGGTCTCTCCGTGGGTGGTGAGTATGGTGCTGTTGCCACCTATATGAGTGAACTCGGCTTAAAAGGGCAACGAGGCTTCTTTGCATCATTCCAGTACGTCACGCTTTCAGGTGGTCAGTTACTTGCCAGTTTACTCGGGGTGATCTTGCTCGGGTTTATGACTGAACAGCAATTGAATGATGGTGGTTGGCGTATTCCTTTCGTCATCGGTGGTGTTGCTGCATTATTGTCTTTGTTCGCCCGTAGTCGTTTAGAAGAAACCTTGTCACATGAAGATGCCGAACGTGAAGAATCGGGTAGCTTAATCGCCTTACTTAAACAGCACTGGAAAACGTTCTTACTGGTTGTCGGCTATACCTCTGCGGGTTCACTGACCTTCTATGTAGTGACCGTTTATTCAAAAACCTACCTCACCAATATTGGTATGGATGGCAAAACCGTTGGCTTTATCATGACCACGGCGCTATTTGTATTCATGTTGGCGCAACCTTTATTTGGGATGTTGTCAGACCGTATCGGTCGTCGTGCTTCCATGTTGGCATTCAGTTTACTCAGCGCCATCTTTATTTATCCGGTCATGGTCACCGGTATGCGCAGCTTTGCTGACTCCCCTGTCATCATCACCCTGTTACTAATTTTCTTGATGATGTTGCTGAGCTTCTATACCTCGATCAGTGGTTTGGTCAAAGCTGAAATGTTCCCGCCGCATGTCCGTGCCTTAGGTGTAGGTTTCTCCTATGCGGTGGGTAATGCCTTATTTGGCGGTTCTGCACCTTCTGTGGCGTTATTGTTTAAAGATGCAGGCATTGAAAACACCTTCTTTGTCTATGTCATTATCATGCTGTTAATCTGCTTCATGTGTAGTTGGGCCTTACCGAAAAAGCCTGAATATCTGGAACATGATCACTAAATAAATTGTGCCCGAAATCTAAACCACTTTTGTAAAAGCAAAGGTGGTTTTTTATTTTGAGCGTTATTGTACATAAGGATTGAAATTCACAAGCTGCTTAAAGCCACTCTGCACCAGCATGGCAGTACGAGATCGAGGCCGTTGCTGTGCTTCCTGTTGAGTAAATTTAATCATGATCTGATTAAAATCAAGACGAGGGTATCTTTGCTGTAATTGCTGTCTAAACTGCGTTGAAAATTCAAAACCACGACTGCCGATGACGTCACAACTGGCCGCTTGCTGCAGCAAATGCGCTTCTATCCCCTCAGTCAATGCGACATGGGGATTCATATGCAGACTGATCACATCAAACAGTTGATCTGCACGAGGCAATTGCCAGCCCTGTTCAAGCGACCAATCTCTTGCAGCATAAGCGCCCTGTCCTGCAAAACAACGGCAATGTTGATGATGCTGATAATGTTGTTCAGTCATCCCTAAATCATGCAATAAGCAGGCAACTGCTAATAATTCATCATCACGTTGCATGTTTTGCATCTTGGCAAAAGCAATGGCATAACACCATGTACGAAGACAATGATTTTGCAGAGACCTTGAGCTACAAGACTGCATCTCCTCTAAAGCCCGTTGCACATTTACGCTATCAGGCAAGATAAGATCATCCAGACGCAATTCATGTTGAACAGTCGGTCTGTTGCGATTCGCCAAACTGTACATTTTTATACTCTGTTTTAACACAGGAAAAAGGCTGTGGCGCAACAGCAGCATACGATCTTTTAAGGATAAATCCCCTGAAGTCTGCGCCATCCAAACGTGTCGACCAATTTGCATTTTCACCTCTTTTTAAAAATTAGAGTAATTACTCTAATTTATGTTGTACTGCAAAAAACGACCGAAGTCAAAATCAAGTCATTCATTTTGATTGTTCTCAGCACAGTATTTTTTAGAAAGTTGGTGATTAAATCTACCGCTGCCATCTTCTGTTATCGCTCTAAATTTGGCTACTTTTCATTAAAACCATCATTTTTCTATGACCAATTTTCCAGAAAAATTAAACAAAATGTTCATTTCTCGGCCTGTTTGTTTAGTTTTTATCCTTAAGCTTAAGAACAAATTAAGTTTTTATGCATAATGGTCGGCGCTTTAATTTTTATTTTTGGTGTATTTTTAACACTTTTTTATGTCAAGAGGTTACAACTTTAGGGAGTAAATAATGCTGACGCTGATAGGTATTCTAATTATTGTGACAATTGTTGCGCTACTGATGTCTGGTAAAACCAGTCCAATTGTTGCAATGTCGATTGTTCCTCTTATTGGCGCGCTCATTGCTGGTTTTTCGATTAGCGAGATTTCTGGTTTCTTTGAAGCCGGTCTAGCCAAAGTGACCAAAGTGGCGACCATGTTTTTATTCGCCATTTTGTTTTTTAGCATTTTAAAAGAATTACATGTCTTTGATCCCATGATTAAACGCATGGTGCAAATGACGCGTGGCAATGTGGTGATTGTTGCTGTGATGACCACCCTGATTGCTGCGATTGTGCATTTAGATGGTTCAGGCGCTGCCACTTTTTTAATTATTATTCCAGCCTTATTACCACTTTACCGTAAATTGGGCATGAGTCCCTATCTGATGCTATTGCTGATGGCGGGTAGTATGGGCGTAATGAATATGGTGCCATGGGGCGGACCTTTGGGACGTGCTTCAGCTGCGACAGGTTTAGATGCTGCCACACTCTGGCATAGTCTGATTCCCGTTCAAGTGGTGGGTGTTGCAGGGATGATGGTGTTTGCCGTATTTATGGGTTTACGTGAGAAAAAACGTATTCTCGCGGCTCAAGCCCTTGGCACCACCCCATTTGAACAAGACTGCATGGCCAAAGATCTGGCCGAAGATCTGCAAGAAGACGCCAAACCAAAGAATTTATGGTTTAACCTCGGTCTGATCGTTGCTGCCATTATCTGTTTAGCTTTTGGACTATTCTCTGCACCTTATGTGTTTATGATTGCCCTTGCCTTGGTCTTGATCGTCAACTTCCCACAGCCGAAAACACAAATTGAAGTCATTGGCCGTCATGCACCACAAGCTCTAAGCATGGTTGCCATTATTTTTGCAGCAGGTGCCTTCCTCGGAATCTTGTCTGAGTCAGGTATGTTGCAATCGATTGCCCTAGATCTCATTAAAATCCTACCAAGTACATGGATTGCGAGCCTGCACATTCTGGTGGGAATTCTAGGTGTACCGATGGACATCTTTACCAGTACCGATGCCTATTACTTTGCATTACTACCTATTGTGCAGGAAGTTACTGCTACCGCTGGGGTGAATGCAGATTCTGTGGTGTATGCCATGGCGATTGGCAACAATGCAGGAACCTTTGTCAGCCCATTCTCACCTGCAACTTGGCTTGCGGTCGGACTGACAGGTACCGATATGGGACGCCATTTGCGCTATTCGTTTGGCTGGATCTGGTTATTCAGCTTCTTTACCTTAGGCGCTGGCTTCTTACTTGGTCTGTATTAATCCTTGCCAAAATAAAAAAGCATACTCGGGTATGCTTTTTTATTGTCTCTCTGCTTTGTCCACATGCATTGGCAGTTCCCTTCCCATTACAACTTGGTTTTTAATAATTCATTTAACCAGTCAATAAAGTCCTGAAAATATTTAGGACGGTATTGGCGGTCGGTTAGCAACAGACTGACGGGTAACTGTAAGCTTGGGGTATCAATAAATAATCGCTGTAACTGTCCCTGTTGTACATAAGGCGCTGCATCAAATTCAGGAATTTGAATCATGCCAATGCCTGCTAAACCTGCCTGAATATAAGCCTCGGTATTCTCAACCAATAAACGATAAGGCATTTTGACTCGATGCGCTTGGAATAAAAGCTCACTCCACTCTCGATAATGTTTAGCGACATGGTAATCCACGGCGAAGTGCTGTTGTAGTTCTTCAAAACGTTGAGGTTCGCCAAACTCTGCCAAATATTGCGGCGCTGCCACAGTCCATATTTCAGTTTGGGCAATGGGCCGAATCAGCAGATATTCATCCTGAACTTGTCCGACACGTACTACACAATCCAGCTGTTGCTCGATCAAATTAGAAAAATCATCACTGCCATTCACCAACACTTTTACTTTGGGGTAACGTTGATAAAATTCAGATAGATGAGGAATCAGAACTTGTGTGGCTAAGCGTTTCGGCATACCAATACTGATCTTCCCTTCCTGACTACGCACATGGGTTTTAAAACGATTCAGCTCTTTTAACTGTGCCACCAAACGCATGGCTTCATCGTAAAATAAACTCCCTTCATGGGTTAAAGCCACTTTACGCGTGGTGCGATAAAACAGTAATACCTCATACTCTTTTTCAAGTTTTTGAATCGCATAAGTCACATTGGAACGCGGCAAACCCAATTGCACTGCAGCTTGTGCAAAAGACTGCTTCTCTGCCACCAAACAAAAGATTCTTAAACGATCAATCTTATCCATTTTTATTATTCAACTTTTTTGCACAATCAGTTCAATACTAACAACTATTTCAAACAAATAAATTCAATTAGTATGTTTTTTATGCAAAAACAACATCAGGACAAATACATGTCACAACATCATTTAAATGGAAAAACCGTACTGATCACAGGCGGCGCAAAAAACTTAGGCGGTTTAATTTCACGCAAGTTTGCTGAACAAGGTGCAAATTTACTGATTCATTACAACAGCGCTGCCACCCAAGCCGATGCCGAACAAACCTTACAAGACGTACAGGCACTCGGTGCAAAAGCCGTTTTGGTACAAGCTGATTTATCCGATATTCAAACTATTGAGCAGTTGTTTATCACCGCTAAACAAAACTTTGGTGGTGTGGATATTGCGATTAATACGGTAGGTCGTGTGCTGAAAAAACCATATTTAGACACCACCGAACAAGAGTTTGATGGCATGAATGACATCAACAATAAAATTGCCTATTTCTTTATTCAATCGGCAGGTCGTCATCTGAATGACAATGGCAAGATCTGTACCATCGTGACCAGTTTACTTGCAGCGTATACGGGACTTTATTCAACCTATGAAGGCTTAAAAGCCCCTGTCGAGCATTATACCCGTGCGGCATCCAAAGAGTTTGGTCAACGTGGCATTTCCGTTACTGCGGTCGCACCAGGCCCGATGGATACGCCATTTTTCTACGGTCAGGAAGCACCTGAAGCCGTGGCCTATCATAAATCAGCATCTGCTTTAGGTGGCTTAACCAAGATCGAAGATATTGAACCTTTGGTTCGCTTCTTGGTGACAGATGGCTGGTGGATCACTGGACAAACCATTTTTGCCAATGGTGGTTATACCACCCGTTAAGTCGAATATTGACAGTAGTTTGGGCATTCAAGCGCAATGCCCAACACCCTAAGGCAAGAAAAACACCAAAGCATAGAAACAGGCCAAACTCAGGATAATGGTCAATAAGGTATGTTTCACTTTATACGCAATGATAATGGTTAAAATTGTGGCCAAAAAATACGGATTCAATAAAGTCGAACGAAATGCGCCATGTTCATCCATAAACACAATCGGCGTTGCAATCGCAGTCAATAAACACGGTGCAGAATACTGTAAAGATTGTTGAAACCATTTTGGTAAGCGCAACGGAATATTCGGTTCTAGCAAAATATAGCGGTTCATAAACACCACCACAGCCAGAATAATCAAAAGGAACCAAGTCATGCCACACGCTCCCGTAGATTCTGTAAACACGTCGCGGTTAGCATCCCGATCACCCCTGCCAAAATAGCGGCACTTTTAATCCCTAGACTCAGAAAAACCAAGGTTAACAGCACCGATACCAACACACCGACCAAGGTATTTATGTTTTTAATAAACGGAATCACAATGGCGATAAAGGTCGCAACAATCGAAAAGTCTAAGTGATATTGATCAAGATTCGGCACCGATGAGGCAAGCAGCACGCCACAAACGCTAAACAAGACCCAGCACAGATAAAAACAGCTTCCAGCCCCCAATAAATAGTAAATATAGTGTTGTTGCTTTTTAATACTTACCGCAAATAATTCATCAGTCAGCAAAAAGCCCAATAGTAAGCGATGTTTTAAAGGTTGTTTGGAAATATCTTCACGTAGGTACAGGGCATATAGATAATGCTGTGTGGTGATCAGGAAGACTGAAATAATGATGGTCAAGGCTGGCGTACCTGCCATCACCAACCCCAAGGTCATCAACTGTGCGGCACCTGCAAACACCAAAGCTGACATGCCGATCGCCTGCCCAGTGCTTAACCCGGCTTGCACCGCCATAGAACCCGCCAATAATCCCCACGGTAATACCGCGAAACACAGCGGCAGTATTTTAATTACCCCATTGAGAAATGCCCGCGATATGCTCATCGGCGTATCATCGGATATGCTTTCACTTAACATCAACATCACAATTGCTCATAAAAGACCCTATCACTATGCCAAAAATTGATAAGAGAGAATTGTATAAAATTGCTATTTTATTTGAGATAAGCCACATAGCCGCCAGGAGTAATCCCAAAAGTCTGACGAAAATGCCGACTGAAATGACTCTGATCCGAAAAACCACATTGTTGTGAAACCTCAGATAAATTAAGTCCTTGTCTTAGCAGTTTTTGAGATTTCTGCAACCGTGCCTGCACCAACCACGCATGCGGTGATAGTCCGACATGTTTTTTAAATTGACGTAAAAAATGCCATTGGCTGAAATTGGCCATTGCTGCAAGTTCGGCCAATGAAAATTCTTGCTCAGGCATAGTTGCCATCAGCTCTTTGATATTGAGGATACGTTGCTTGGCATTACTCAGATCAGTAATTTGCGGTTTCACCTGACTATATTTCGATACCAACCAGGCAATGGTCGAAAGAAACAAGGTCTGTTTTAATAAAGTATTATGCGGTTGTTCCAATAAATCGAATAACAGACGGAATTGCTGCGCCAATCCTTCATCATGCAATACGGCCTCTCTAAACCACGGCGCTGTACCATGCACGCTGGTCAGATCACGAGTCAATTCATGGAACACTTCAGGGGTTGGATAGATGGCACGATAACGCCACCCCGTTTCGACCGCAGCAGAACCCGTATGTACTTCATCGGCATTGACCAGAATAATATCGCCTTGCGGTGCAACATGGTTACCGCCAGTACGATAGAAGCGCTGCGCCCCTTCTTCAATCACACCAATGCAAAATCCTTCATGGACATGTCGTGAAAATTCCTGCTGATAATAACTTGCTTTCAGCATTTCCAGACCACCTAGTTCTGCTAGGTGTAAATAATCGACTTGCTCACGAGGTCTGCGCGACATCACGACCTCCTTTGAAGTTTTTGCATTGTGTCAGGTTAACGCGATTTAGATAGATATATAGAACAAAATAGCTATTTGTTCAAAACAAAGATAAATCTTGGCGGTTCAATAAAAACCGATGAATAAGCTTTTATTCAATCCTTTAAATTGTGAATTAAAATAAAAAATCTATTTTATATAATCCAATACAAAGAAAGTAAAAAAGATAATCATCCCAGCATATTTAATTTTTATTTAAAATCTTTTAAACTCCGCACATAATTTATGCAATAAATTGTAATAAAACCAAAAGCAAAAAAATTGAGAGAACACTATGTTAAATCCCCTGCACCCTAAAAAATTAATCCCTTTAAGTTATGCAATCGCACTGAGTCTTTCTGTATTAGGAACCACCACGATTCCGAGTTATGTGCACGCATCGGCATCAACAGAAGAAACTGCAACCAATACCACCACGACTCAAAATGCTGCAGAAAACCCGATGGCAACCTTAGATTGGCATTTAGGGCCGAAAAAAGAAAATGTCGCCAATGTGGCAACGTTAAATACCCTCAAAGATGAAGGATTTTTAGATCCAAAGAATGCCGATAAATTCTTAGAACTCACTGGAAATTTAACCACAGGAAGTACCAATATTTTAGTCGCTCCCGATGATTCATGGTGGGCAACCTTTGATTTTGATCCTTCAGGTTATGTTAAAGATGATGAAAAAATCGATGCCGATGCCTTATTAAAACAACTCAAGGCCTCTGATGAACCGTCTAATGAAGAACGCACGCGTTTAGGTTATCCCAAACTGTATACCATTGGCTGGGCTGTTCCACCTCATTATGACAATCAAACCAAACGTTTAGAATGGGCACTTAAAATCCGTGATGAAGAGAATAATGAAGCTATTAACTACACCATCCGTATTCTAGGTCGTACTGGTGTAACCAGTGCAACACTGGTATCTGATGAAGAACATTTAACCCAGAATATTAATGCATTTAAATCCAGCTTAAAGGGCTTTGATTATAATTTTGGTGAGAAATACGCAGAATATCGTGAAGGCGATAAAGTCGCTGAATATGGCTTAGCTGCATTAATTGCTGGCGGTGCTGCGGTCGTTGCAACCAAAAAAGGGTTCTGGGCTGCGATTGCCGCATTCTTCGCAGCAGCATGGAAATTCATTGCTGTAGGCGTGGTTGCCGTAGGTGGATGGCTGCGCTCCCTGTTTAATAAAAAGAAATCATAAATGTCGTTATCCTTCGACATACTGATTATACTCGGGATAGTCGGGTTCTATATCTATGACTCGGCTCATCTCTATTTTTATAATGAGTTTAATCTGCAAAAAGGGCTGGGATCCACCTTTAAATCACAATTGATTTCACGGCAACTGAACGTTTTCCGTAAATATTTATTCACCCCAAACCTACTTTTATCACATCAACTCCTTTTTAAATGTGCATGGAAGATCAAAGATTCTGAGCTTATCTTGCATTCCGATGATATTCGCCACCTCAAAAATATCAGCCAAACCTTAAAGCCGCTGCAATGGATCAATATTTTCGTCTTTGCGCTGACCTTAGCGATTTTACCCTTTTTAATTTTATTTAAAGCAGGCTATCTTGCCGTTGCGATCATCTTAGTCATTATTTATAGTTTAAATCTCATTTCTATCTTGTTTGTGATCGTAAAAAGGAAAAAACTCCAGCTTTCCTGGCTTAAAATCATGCAGCTATTATTAGATGCCCTACTCTGCCCTCCTTTTGCATTAAATCTATTACGAAAAATTAGTTTAAATTATCATGCCAAAACAGATGGTATATTGCTCGCTGCTCAAATCCTCAACCCGCAACAATATCAACAGTTACTTGATGAGATTCTGCTGGACATCCAAGCATTAAAAATCGCATCAAATGAAAAAAACATCGTACAGCTCGAATTAAGAGAGCAGCAGCTGCTCCAGTTAAAAGCGCCACTTGAGCATCCATACAATCGCCCGTAGCAGATAATTCAAAGAAGAATTAGTTTAATGATGCTGGAAGATCAACCCGTCTCATCTCTTGACCATATTTGAGCATCGAATCTTGTTTCATGTGATAGCACACTTTGACATTATCATAGGCATCTCGATAGGCATCGACACTGCCTTGAATACACAATTGTGGCTGTTTAAGCGAAAACTGAATCAATGCAGGCTGACCGTTTAATCCGCCTTTCTCATCTTTAAAGCCTAATACTGCGTCACGTAACGGAAACACCACACCCGTTTGCGTATCTATCACCACATAACGAATTTCACGAGTCGATCCAACATTGAGCAAAATTTTTGTTGCATCATAGTTAGGCGACTGTTTTGCCAATGCAGCTTTATATTGAGCAATATTGCGCTTGGAACAGAAGTCAAAATCATCATAATCAAAGCGACAGTCAGCGGTTGCGCTATAAGGGACTTTCGCCAGCACAGCAAAGCTCCAAGCTGTAATCGCCAATACAAACAATATTTTTTTCATTATTAACCCTTCATTTTTATGCTTATTGCCATCACAGACATGCAAAAATTAGAACCCTCTCACTCAAAATAAAAGCCTCCGAAGAGGCTTTTATTTATTTGATCAATTACTTAGAACCTTTAATCCCAGCTTGTAATAACAACGCACCTAAACCACCAATTTTTTGCTCTTGCGGCTTCTCAGTTTTTGGCTTGTTATTTTGCGGACGCTTGAACTCACCGTCTTTACGTGGTGGACGTTGGCCTTGTGGCTTACGTTCTGAACGTTCAGTACGATCTTGTTGTGGACGTTGCTGACGTGGTGCTTTGGCTGGAGCTGAGCCTTCAGCACGCATACTCAAGTTGACACGATTACGTTCCACGTCCACTTGCATCACACGGACTTGCACAATTTGACCTGGTTTCACCACTTTATGTGGATCAGAAACAAACTCATTGGCAAGTTCAGAAATATGCACGAGACCGTCTTGGTGTACACCCACATCTACAAAGGCACCGAAATTGGTCACATTGGTGACTACACCTTCAAGTTGCATGCCTTCAGTCAATTGCGAAACTTCGGTAATGTCTTCACGGAATTTCGCCGTACGGAATTCTGGACGTGGATCACGACCCGGTTTTTCCAATTCAGCCAAAACGTCTTGAATGGTCGGTAGACCAAATTGATCATCGACAAATTCATCGGCTTTGACTTGGCGAATAATTTCGGTATTCCCGATAATGTCTTTTACCGTGGTTGCTTTTGCTGCAACAATTTTTTCTACCAAACCATAACTTTCAGGGTGAACAGCAGAAGCATCTAATGGCTCTGAACCATTTTGTACACGCAAGAAGCCCGCAGATTGTTCAAAAGTACGCTCGCCTAAACGTGGTACTTTCTTCAATGCCTGACGGTTATCAAAACGACCATTTTCTTTACGGTATTCCACAATCTGCTGAGCAATCGACTTATTCAGACCCGCAATATAGGCCAAGATCGCAGGAGATGCTGTATTCACGTCCACACCCACCGCATTCACACAGTCTTCAACCACAGCATCCAGTGTTTTTGCGAGACCTGTTTGGTTAACGTCGTGTTGATATTGACCTACGCCAATCGACTTTGGATCGATTTTTACTAACTCAGCCAATGGATCTTGTAAACGACGTGCAATTGACACCGCACCGCGAATCGAAACATCAAGCTCAGGTAGCTCTTGTGAAGCCAATTCACTTGCAGAGTAAACAGAAGCACCCGCCTCACTTACGGTGATACGTGTCAGTTGCAGATCAGTATTGGCCGCCATCATTTCAGCAACAACCGCTTCTGTTTCACGACTTGCAGTACCATTACCAATCGCAATAAGTTCCACGTGGAACTCTCGGCATAAACGTGCAAGTTCAGCAATCGAGCCTGCTTTGTCTTCTTTCGGTGCAAATGGATAAATGGTGCTATGCGCTAGGACATCACCCGCATCACTCACCACAGCAAGCTTCACACCGGTACGGATACCAGGGTCAACCCCTAATGTGGTACGGCTGCCTGCAGGTGCAGAAAGCAATAAATGACGTAGATTTTCAGCAAATACATCCATTGCTTCAGCTTCAGCAGCCAAACGCTTGTCTGTTAATAATGAATGTTCGATTTGAGGACGAATTTTGCCTAACCAGAACAGTTTAGCCGTTTGTTTTAGATAATCCTGACGGCTTTGTGGTTGAATTTGTTCAAGATTATATTCTGTCTCAATACGAGCCAACGGCGCATCATCTTCGCCATCCACTTTCAGACCCAATACATTTTCTTGGCGGCCACGTAACATCGCCAATAAACGATGTGAAGGGACTTTATTAAAGTTTTCAGAGAACTCGAAATAATCACGGAATTTTTTGCCAACTTCTTTTTTCTCTTCAGAAGCTACCGCACTTTTCAATACTGCGGTTTTAGCAAAAGTTTGTTTTAATTCAGTGGTTAATGCAATATTTTGTGCCCAGTCATCAATCAAGATATGCTGAATCGCATCAAGTTGGCTTTCTGCATCTGGGTAGTCTTCATGACTAAAACCAGCCAATGCTTCAGTTGGATCAACTTGTTCTGCAATAATTTTTTCAGCAATAGCGCCAAGGCCTGCTTCTTTTGCTTTAAATGATTTACTGGTACGTTTCGGGCGATACGGTGCGTAAATTTCTTCTAATGCATTTTTAGTCTCAGCTGCATTTACACGCGCCAATAAATCATCGCTTAATTTATCTTGTTCTTGTAAAGATTGGATCACCTTCTCACGACGCTCAAATAAATCACGTAAATAAGTTAAACGTGTATCGAGTTGACGTAATTGCGTATCGTCTAAGCCTTGCGTGACTTCTTTACGGTAACGTGCAATAAAAGGAACGCTAGCACCTTCATCAATTAAACGAATAGCAGCTTCTACTTGGTTTGGACGTACGGCAAGTTCATTTGCCAACTGCTGAACTAAGTCAGTCATCGTGATTGATTCCACAAGGGTTAAGTCTAAAAGCACTGATTATAAAGTTCATGGCTATAAAATCCACCATTGTTTTTTTGAATATTGTGCAAGTAGTTTATGCAAATCGCTGAATGTTTCTAAAATACCAAGATTTTTTCGCCTAAATATTGAAAAATAGATTGATTGTCATAATTTTGCCTGTATATATTTGGTATCTATCTCTTGATTTTATTGGCAATATTTGTTGCTTTATAACATAGCCAAAACTGTGCAATGAATCGTATACTCAAAGGTCTATTGATATTTCACAATCGCATTGCATAAAGACGATGACAATAAACGATAAAGGAGCACATCATGAGTTTAGTTGTACCTGCCGAATCGACGGAAACTGTACACCATGAGACAGACCGGGTCGAACGCATCTTAGTGGTCGATGACGATGTGCGCTTGCGTACGCTGTTACAACGCTTTTTAGAAGACAAAGGCTTTGTGGTAAAAACTGCCCATGATGCAACTCAAATGGACCGTTTACTGCAACGTGAATTGTTCTCGCTTATCGTGCTCGATTTTATGCTTCCTGTAGAAGATGGTTTAAGCATCTGTCGTCGTTTACGCCAATCAAATATCGATACACCGATTATCATGCTAACAGCACGTGGTAGTGACTCTGACCGTATTGCGGGTCTTGAAGCAGGCGCAGATGATTATTTACCAAAACCATTTAACCCGAATGAATTACTGGCACGTATCCGTGCAGTATTACGTCGTCAAGTACGTGAAGTTCCTGGTGCACCAAGTCAACAAGTTGAAGTGGTCAGCTTTGGTCCATGGTCTTTGGATTTATCGACTCGTACCTTAACTCGTGAAGGTCAAGTCGTAACGCTCACAACGGGTGAGTTTGCAGTTCTAAAAGCATTGGTTCAACATCCACGTGAACCACTGACACGCGACAAGCTGATGAACTTGGCGCGTGGTCGTGAATGGGGTGCAATGGAACGCTCGATTGATGTCCAAGTCTCTCGTCTACGTCGTTTAATTGAAGATAACCCTGCCCGTGCGCGTTATATCCAAACCGTATGGGGCGTGGGCTACGTTTTTGTTCCAGATGGTGCTGAATAAGCTTAGGAAATAAAACGTTGAAACTTGAACCAATCGATCCACAAGAATTTACGGATTTCGCGGCTTATTCTGAAAGACCACGAACCAAATGGGAACGTTTTTTAGATAAAATTAAACCGCGTTCCGCAGCCATGCGCACCACCATTCTCGTGTTGTTCATGGTGTTTTTCAGTCTGTTTATGTCCTTGTGGTTCTTTTGGCGAACACTTTATCTTCCTGAATTACAGCAACATGCCCGCTACCTCGCGATTGAATTAGAATTGGTCAATAATCCAGATATTCGAATTTTACATCGCGAGAGTGAAGTTGATGTCGATACCTGGCTAAAGAATCGTATTGGCATCGAATATGTAACTGACCCAAACGAATTTCCTCGAGTTGAAGATAAATTCTTAGCGGAACTGTTTACCAATCAAATTGAGTCCAAACTGGCTAAAGAGTTAGGTGTAGAAAACGTCACGGTTTATTTTAAATTTAAACCGATTCCACGCATCTGGATTCAAACGCCAGAAATGAACGGGAACTGGGTAAGAGAACCTTTAAAAACCTATACCAACTATAGTGTTGAACTAATTGCTGGCTGGTTGTTTGGTGTTCCAATTGTATCGTCCATCATTATCTTGATTTTGGTTCGGCAAATGAACCGACCTTTGCGTCGCTTACAAAATACAGCCAACAACTATAGTAAAACCGGCAAGGCGCCTTATCTTGACACCAATCATGGGCCACTCGAAATCCGTCAAGTGAACCAAGCTTTTAACCATATGGTGTATACGCTTGAACAAACCGAACGTGATCGTCAGATTATGTTGGCGGGTATCTCCCATGATTTGCGCACACCATTGACGCGTATTCGTTTAACCGCAGAAATGCTCCCTGATGAGTTTTTCCGTGAAGGTCTGATCTACGATGTAGATGACATGGACGCAATTCTCAATCAGTTTATTTCCTATATGCGGGATGGCTCTGATGAAGAACTCACGGAAACCAATCTTAATACCCTACTACAAGAGCTGGTGGTGCAGTTCAAACCACTGGATATTCGTTTTCAGGCACAAGAACTACCGATCATTGCTGCCCGTAGCTTGTCCTTAAAACGTCTGATTGCCAATTTAATTAACAATGCTAAACGCTATGGTGCAGAGCCGATTGAACTGTCCGCCAGCCATGTCGATGAGCACATCTTAATTACAGTTGCCGATCATGGCGAAGGTATTCCTCCCGATCAAGTGGAAGAGTTAATGCAACCTTTTGTTCGTGGTAATTCGGCAAGAACGATTCAAGGCAGTGGTTTAGGCTTAGCAATTGTGAAACGTATTGTCGATATCCATCAAGGACAGATTAGCATTCGTAACCGAGAGCAAGGTGGCTTGGAAGTGGTGATTTCCCTCCCCATTCCTCCAGCGCCCAGTGACGAACCACAAAACAATGCTATCGACAAAATCAAGCAAACCCTAACAGGGCATTTTTAAAGTGATCAATCAGCATCCTCTTATCATCTATGCAGGACTCTTCGACTAAAGTCTTCAGCCCAATTGATGCTGGATTGATGGCTTTAGTTCGGTTTTATACCGATTCAAACCGTGCAATGAACCTACCCCCAAGTTTCTTTCCTGTATAAATTCAAGCAAATATCACACAGAAAATAAGCAACTGAAAAGCAGATGAATAAAGCGTATGCAGCTGTATTAGACCTTAGCCTTATTTCAATTCACTTTTCATGTTTTAGCGCTAAACTCCATATCCAATGAAAAGCAATATTGAGAATGGATGATGTCTTTAAGTCGTATTCGTCTTGCAGCACTGCATGACAAAGTGATGAGTGCAGAGCAGGCAGCTCAGTTTATTAAAAATGATATGACGGTGGGTATGAGCGGTTTTACCCGTGCGGGTGAAGCGAAAGCAGTCCCACAAGCATTGGTTGAACAAGCCAAAAAAAATCCGTTAAAAATCACATTAATTACCGGCGCAAGTCTCGGCAACGACTTAGACAAACAATTGACGGAAGCAGGTGTTCTTGCACGTCGTATGCCATTCCAAGTCGACAATACTTTGCGTCGTGCCATTAATAACGGCGAAGTGATGTTTATCGACCAACATTTGTCTGAAACCGTTGAACAAATGCGTAACCAGCAACTAAAACGTCCTGATGTTGCGGTGATCGAAGCGGTTGCCATTACCGAAGATGGTCATATCGTGCCAACCACGTCTGTCGGTAACTCAGCAAGTTTTGCGATTTTTGCAGAAAAAGTAATTGTCGAAATTAATACCTCGCTCAGCGAAAATTTCGAAGGCCTACACGATATTTATATCCCGACCTATCGCCCTACCCGTACACCATTGCCTTTAACGCAAGTGGATGACCGCATTGGTTCAACCGCGATTCCAATCGATCCAGCAAAAATCGTGGGTATCGTATTCAATGACACAGCAGATTCACCATCAACGGTGACTGCACCTGATGCTGAGACTCAAGGTATTGCCAACCACTTGATCAAATTCTTTGAACAGGAAGTGGCTGCAGGTCGTTTAGCGAAAAACCTAGGCCCATTACAGGCAGGCATTGGCTCAATTGCCAATGCTGTTTTAACAGGACTTAAAGATTCGAATTTTGAAGACTTGGTCATGTATTCAGAAGTATTGCAAGACTGTACTTTTGAGTTGATTGATGCAGGCAAGATGAAGTTTGCTTCAGGTAGCTCAATCACCCTATCAGCACAATGTGGCGAGCGCGTTTTCGGTAATCTTGAGCACTACAAAGACAAATTAATACTTCGTCCTCAAGAGATTTCTAACCATCCAGAGATCGTGCGTCGTTTAGGGATTATCGGCATCAATACGGCGCTTGAGTTTGATATTTACGGTAACGTGAACTCAACCCACGTTTGCGGTACCAAGATGATGAACGGTATCGGTGGTTCAGGTGACTTTGCGCGTAATGCACACTTAGCGATCTTCGTGACTAAATCCATTGCCAAAGGTGGTGATATCTCATCAATCGTGCCAATGGTCAGCCATGTCGATCATAACGAACATGACGTTGATATTTTAGTGACCGAAGTCGGTCTTGCTGATCTTCGCGGCTTAGCACCACGTGAGCGTGCCCGTGTCATTATCGACAACTGTGTACATCCACTTTATCAAGGTGCACTTAACGATTACTTTGACCGTGCATGCGAACGTGGCGGCCATACCCCACACATTCTTCGTGAAGCCTTATCTTGGCATGCCAATTTTGAAGAAACAGGTCATATGTTAGCGCCTGCAGCTGTGGCGAAGTCTGCTTAACATTCAGCTCCCATCCAAAAAAAAGCATGTTCCGACATGCTTTTTTTATTTTTCTACCCAGAAGTAGCTAAGCGCCCGACTCTGAGCAAAATTGGAAAACGAACTGCAATCGGCTGTTGTATCTGCAAAATATCTTCTAAGCTCACCAAAGGGCTGACATGCAGCCGATCTTGGTAATGCTTTACTGCAGACCAAGTATTGAGATAATCCCACAACTGTGGCCCTGTCCAACCTAACTCGATCTGAAACTGTGGCATTGCGATTTCCTCAAAGGGAAATGGAATCGTTTGATAATGCTCATCAATATAACGTCGCTCTGCATCCCAAAAGCCCTTTAAAGTCTGATGATAGAGCAGATCGATTCGCTGATTTAAATCTGTATCATCTAACTGAATTAAGCCATAGCCAATTACGGCAAAAAGACCATTTAGCTTTAATGTTCGTTTTACTTCTGCATAAAACTTTTCAAAATCAAACCAGTGAATCGCTTGGGCAACAGTAATTAAATCAAAAGACTGATCTGCAAATGAGGTTTGCTCTGCGGCTTGTTGTAAATACTGCACATTGGATAATGCTGGGGCCTGATCTAGTTGATTTTGACTAAGATCAGTTGCAACCACATGCTGAAAATAAGGAGCGATCAGCTGAGTCAGTTGCCCAGAACCTGCCCCACAATCCCACGCACAGTCCAAGCCATTCAGCTGCGCTATTAAGCAGTTTACTAACGTTTGCGGATAAGTTGGCCGTGCTTGTTGATAAAGTTCACTTTGCTCAGAAAATAAATCTTTCATACTGGTCTATTCTTAAAATTTTTGACTCAGCTTTAATATAGCAAAATATTTTAAATATAAAAAAAGCCCCAAACTTTCGTTTGAGGCTTTTTGAATATGGTGGCGAGACCCAGGATCGAACTGGGGACACACGGATTTTCAATCCGTTGCTCTACCTACTGAGCTATCACGCCAATGGGGTGTATTAAGCCGTATCTCAGATCAATAGTCAATAATTATCATGAGCTTTTGATTTGAATGCACATTTTTCACGCAATCATTTTTTTGGCAAAAAAAATCCCTGATGGGATCAGGGATTGAAAATACAAATTTATGGTGGCGAGACCCAGGATCGAACTGGGGACACACGGATTTTCAATCCGTTGCTCTACCTACTGAGCTATCACGCCAAAGTGGGCGTATTAAACAATGTTTGCCTAAGCCCGTCAAGCAAATTTGTGGATTTTTCTCTTAAGCGCTTAATTTTGCTCCAAAGTAGCAAGCTAAGTCTTAGATTTTGCCAAGATGTGATAAACAGCGATGGATTGCCCCACAACCCGGTTCAAACTGTTTAACCCCTTGCTCTTCTTCCATACGGCATACCTCTTCAACCAAACGTTCTGCAACCCCACGCCCGCGATTGGCTGGATGTACCACAATATATTCCAAAACACGGCTTTCACCTTGTCCTGTCGCCCAAATTGCACCTATAATTTTGGTGTTAAATTCAGCAGTGTAAACTGTGGTATATTGCTGGAGATTTTGTTCAAGTTGTTCCATTGCATCTTGCCCATCGCCAAACTCTGGGCTGGTATCGTAAAGTCGCTCTAGCTGAGTACGAATTCCTAGATTATCCAGAGAACTGTAAGCATGTACGGTAATAGGCATTGATTAACCCTCCTGAGCAAACTATGATGCTGTCACTTTTTCGTCACAGCAAAACTATTGGTTTTTAATTCAATCATTTTTGACGTTTTTTGAGGAACGTGTCCATGACGCAACGTATCAGTGAAGTGGTAAGAAATACCAACGAAACAAAAATTCGAGTTCGACTCAATCTCGATGGTACTGGTCAAGGCACACTCAACACTGGAGTTCCATTTTTAGACCATATGATTGATCAAATCAAGCGTCATGGTCTATTTGATATCGACATTCATTGCGATGGTGACCTAGAAATTGATGACCATCACACCGTCGAAGACTGCGGAATCACCTTGGGGCAAGCATTTGCGCAAGCTTTAGGCGATAAAAAAGGCTTACGTCGTTATGGACATTTTTATGCACCATTAGATGAAGCACTGTCTCGTGTTGTGGTTGATCTATCTGGTCGTCCGGGTTTGTTCATGGATATTCCATATACACGTGCCCGCATCGGAACATTTGATGTCGATTTATTTTCAGAATTTTTCCAAGGTTTTGTCAATCATGCGCTGATGACATTGCATATTGATAACCTGAAAGGCAAAAATAGTCACCACCAGATTGAAAGTGTGTTTAAAGCTTTAGCACGTGCATTGCGTATGGCATGTGAAATTGATCCACGCGCAGAAAACACCATCGCTTCGACTAAAGGTAGTTTGTAATGACCCGTATTGCTTTACTTGATTATGGCATGGGCAATCTACACTCTGCGGCAAAAGCCTTAGAGCATGTCGGTGCAACAGTTGATGTCACCAATGATCCTAAACTGATTGCCAAAGCGGATAAAATTGTTTTCCCGGGTGTCGGTGCTATGCGTGACTGCATGCAAGGCATGCGTGAAGCTGGAATTGATGAGGTGGTACGTCAGGCTGCTTTCAACAAACCTGTGCTCGCAATTTGTGTCGGTATGCAAGCGCTACTACAAAGTTCGGAAGAAAATGGTGGCGTCGAAGCACTGGGTATTTTTGAGGGAGTGGGAAAACACTTTCCTCAAATCCCAAATTTAAAAGTACCGCATATGGGTTGGAATCAAGTACATCAACTTGATCCAGAGCATCCGATGTGGAATAACATTGAGCAAGATGCACGTTTCTACTTTGTACATAGCTATTATGTTGAGCCAACCGATTCAGCAATTATTGCAGCGACCTGTGATTATGGCGTGAATTTCTGCACGGCGATTCACAAAGATAATTTGTTTGCAACGCAGTTCCATCCTGAAAAAAGTCATACCGCTGGCCTACAGCTGTTAAAGAACTTTGTGGAATGGAAGATTTAAGTCCACCTAATGCAGATCAAGTTTTTCGTTATCACTTGGTCTGCAACTCATAAAATAATTTAAGCTTTAATTTTGCAATTTTTTCTTTATTATTCTAAACGATACATTTTTCAATTTTTACAATCTCATAAAAACACCTAGATAGGAATAACAATGAATTTATCTACTCAAAGCGTGGATCACCCACTGAGTCCCAAAGGTCGTTTTGGCCGACTATCCTATGCAGCTTGGACATTTTTAAGTTCAATCGTCGCAGTGATTCTCATTTTTGTCTTGGCATTTGGTGCTGTACTCGTGACTGGCGGCAGTCTTGAACAAGGGCAAGATTATCCAGTCCTCGCAATTGTCCTGTTTATCATTCTCTATATCGTGTTCGTCTATTTTTCTTTTGTATTTACCATTCGTCGTCTACATGACCGTAATCAAACAGGTTGGTTGTCATTATTAGCCATTGTTCCCTTTGTAAACTTCATTTTCATTATTTATCTGCTCTGTGCCAAAGGAACAGCAGGTGAGAATAAGTTTGGTGTTGAACGTGAGACATCAGGCTGGGAAAAAGTCTTGGGCTGGATTTATATTGTGATTATTCCACTTGCCGTCATTTTTGCCTTAGTGGGCAGTGCAGTTCCTGCATATCAGGAATATGCGCAAAGAAGTCAGTTGATACAGCAACAATAAATGACTTCAAAAACATAAACCGCAGCCAAGTTCCGACTTGGCTTTTTTATTTTGATAAAACCCTTTAAGCTCAATCAAACGCTTTGAGCCTTTAATGCAGATGGATACGCCTCAACACACTCCCCCTTTAAGCAAAGAAAAAATCCGCGCATTGCCTGCCTTTCAGAATCTAAACCCAGATCGTATCTTGGTGATCCAAACGCTTGAACAGTGCAAGGCAATTCAAGCTGAGCTCGCTTCTATTCAGGTCTTTGGTTTTGATACTGAATCTAAGCCAACGTTCAAAGTTGGAGAAAAATCGACGGGGCCTCACCTGATCCAGCTGGCAACCCCAAACCAAGCTTATCTGTTCCAAGTCAGTGCTGAAATTTTAGCCTTCCTCAAGTCGATTCTGGAAAATGAACAGCAACTCAAAGTCGGTTTTGGACTGAAAAATGATGCGCATATCTTTCGTGGTAAAGGTATTCAACCCAATGCAATGATTGATCTATCCAAGAGCTTTGCAAGTTTTGGTTATCGTAGCCAAGTCGGTATCCAAACGGCAATCGCTCTCCTGTTCCAACGTTATTTTGCCAAAAGTAAAAAAGTCAGTACCTCAAACTGGTCTGTTAAAAATCTTAGTCCTCAACAAATCAATTATGCCGCTGCAGATGCCTATGCAGCACTGCTTTGTTTCGAACAACTGTATCAGCAACAATTACTCACAACCCAATTATTGCAACAAATCAGGAGAATACTGGCAGGTTTAGCAGACAAGGCTTAGCGATTGATCAATATTTTGCTAATATGTAGCCAATTTAAACTCTATGATGATGCAAGGAGCGAAAGCATGCTAATCATCCCAGCAATTGACCTGAAAGATGGTAAATGTGTCCGTTTGAAGCAAGGACGTATGGAAGACGATACCGTTTTCTCTGAAGACCCTGTGGCAACTGCACAACATTGGGTGGATGAAGGCGCACGTCGTTTACATTTAGTCGATTTAAATGGTGCTTTCGCAGGTACACCAATTCATAAACCCGTGGTTGAAGCGATTGCGCGTGCACAACCTGAACTTCCAATTCAGATTGGTGGTGGTATCCGTTCACTTGAAACCATCGAACACTATTTGGAAGCTGGTGTTTCTTTCGTGATTATCGGTACCAAAGCCGTGAAAGAACCAGAGTTTGTTGAAGAAGCATGTAAACGCTTCGCAGGTCATATCATTGTTGGTATTGATGCCATCAATGGCATGGTGGCAACCGATGGTTGGGCCAATGTGACTGATGTAAAAGCGACAGATCTTGCTAAACGTTTTGCCGATGCTGGCGTATCGAGTATTGTGTATACCGATATTGCACGTGATGGCATGATGCAAGGTGTTAACGTTGAGCAAACTGTGAACCTAGCAAACTATTCAGGTCTGCCTGTAATTGCTTCAGGTGGTGTGACTAACCTTGATGATGTACGCAACCTAAAAGACAAAAAAGGCATTCTAGGTGCGATCACAGGTCGTGCAATCTATGAAGGCACTCTGAGTCTTCGTGAAGCACAAATATTGTTAGATCAACAATCGCTATAATTATTTTTCAGCTCTAGTTATTGTAACAATCGCTAGAGCTTTATCACCTTGAGTGCTATGCTTGCCCCAGTTCAAATAAAGCCCCTCTCTGCTCACATGATGCTTACGCCACCTTAAGTTTTACATTTCCTATGTATTAACTCATCACTGTCTAGTGATGTGGTGTAGTTGTGTGTCTGTATATCACATCACTAGCCTTTAAAAATTCCTAAAAAATAGGCTATTTCTATGTTTTCCAATATTCGAGCGCAATGGTTCTCCAATATCCGTGCGGATATTTTGGCTGGACTGGTTGTCGGTTTAGCACTGATCCCAGAAGCCATCGCTTTCTCTATTATTGCGGGGGTCGATCCCAAAGTTGGTTTATACGCTTCATTCTGTATTGCCGTGGTGATTGCTTTCGTTGGTGGTCGCCCCGCTATGATTTCAGCAGCAACAGGCGCTATGGCCTTGGTCATGGCCAGTTTAGTTAAAGAACATGGCTTACAATATCTACTGGCTGCCACCTTGCTCACAGGGGTATTGCAAATTATCGCGGGCTATCTAAAGCTGGCGAAACTCATGCGTTTCGTGTCCAAATCTGTGGTGATTGGATTCGTCAATGCACTGGCGATTTTGATCTTTATGGCGCAACTGCCTGAACTGGTCAATGTCACATGGCAGGTCTATACCTTGGTGTTATTGGGTCTGATCATTATCTACCTATTTCCGCTGATTCCGATAATCGGTAAATTATTGCCTTCACCCTTGGTCTGCATCATCACGGTGACTTTGCTGGCAATCTACTTCGGCATTGATATTCGTACAGTGGGAGACATGGGTTCATTACCTGATACGCTTCCTGTGTTCTTAATTCCTGATATTCCCTTTAATTTTGAAACCTTAAAAATCATCTTTCCCTATGCAGTTGCACTAGCAGCAGTCGGTTTACTTGAGTCGATGATGACGGCGACGATTATTGATGAAATGACCGATACTCCAAGCGATAAATTCCAAGAATGTAAAGGACAAGGCATTGCCAATATCGCCTCAGGTTTTATGGGTGGCATGGCAGGCTGTGCCATGATTGGGCAATCGATGATTAATGTAAAATCAGGTGGATTGACTCGATTATCGACCTTTTCAGCGGGAATATTCCTCCTCATCTTAGTCGTATTTATCAGCGACTGGTTAAAGGTGATTCCCATGGCTGCCTTAGTTGCCGTGATGATCATGGTCTCGATCAGTACCTTTGAATGGAAATCCATCAGTAGTTTTAGCAAGAATCCAATCAGCAGTAATGTCGTGATGCTTGCAACAGTGGTTGTGGTCGTTGCAACCCATAATTTAGCCTTAGGCGTGCTTACAGGCGTGTTACTGTCTGCTTTATTCCTTGCCAATAAATTAGAGCAAGATATTCGAGTTGAGCGATATTTTGAAAATCAGGCACGCGTTTATAATCTGAAAGGTCAAATTTTCTTTAGTTCTTCAGAAAAATTTATGCAAAGTTTTGATTTCAAAGAGGATGTAAAAGAAGTCATTATTGATTTGACCCATTCACATATTTGGGATGTCACTTCAGTGGCCATGATTGACAGTGTGGTGCAAAAATTCCAGCGCAAAGGCATCCATGTTATTGTGCGAGGTTTGAATGAAGCCAGCTCGATCATGATTGATAAATATGGAACTCATCAAAGCTCAAGCTAAGTCTGCATAAATAGCCACGAACTCTAAAAGTGCTTAAGTAATCCAGCTTAAGCGCTTTTTTTAGAGTTAATAAATTACGTTTCGGACAAAATGAACAGTGCTACTTCCTTGATTGAGATAACGATAATTGACAGAACTCTCAAATAAAATCGACTCACCTGCTAGAAGCACTCGATTTTCTTGTTCAAACGAAATCGTCAATTCGCCATCGACAATATAAATCAACTCTTGCCAGCCTTTTTGATCTGGTTCAGCCTGATAGATCTCACCCACAGCCAAAGACCATGTCCATAATTCGACTTGTGTTTGGGTCGGTACTGCAGCCAACAGCATGGCCTGACTTTCAGCCTGTTGGCCTTGCCACGCCAAAGTATTCACAATGGCTGATTCACTCAGTTCGGATGGACTGACCAGCTTTTTAAAATCGACCGTTAAAGCCGTTGCAATCGCATCGAGCTTGGCCAAACTGATATTGACCTGTCCTGTTTCCAAAGCAGCAATAGTACGGCGACTGACACCTGCTCGATCTGCCAAATCTTGCTGGCTAAGCTGACGTTCGGTACGAAACAGACGGATATTCTGTCCCACATATTGCAATACCGTCTCTGAATGACTCATGCATTCCTACAGTGAAAATAAAAATCTGCGCAATATATTGCACAAAGACAACAAGCAATGCAATATGTGCAGTATATTGCACTTTACTCATGAGGATGGCTGCGTTGACCGCTTTGTCTCAATCTCCTAAAGCCGCACAATTCGCGCTTATTTTTATCACCATGATTTGGGGTGGTACCTTTTTAGCGGTGCAATATGCGCTGAATTTTAGTAGCCCCATGTTTTTTGTCGGCTGTCGTTTTGCAGTCGCGGCTTTAGCGATCTTATTAATCTCGATTAAATCCATGCGTGGCTTAACCCTAAAAGAGGGCTTGGCAGGTACAGCCATCGGGATTGTAATCGCGATTGGCTATGGTACTCAAACCATTGGCCTACAAAGCATTCTGAGTAGCGAATCCGCCTTTTTAACCGCACTGTATGTGCCCTTAGTGCCCATTTTAATGTGGGTGATCTTCCAAAAGATGCCCTCTATGATGACGTGGTTGGGTACTGCACTGGCTTTTACAGGTTTGATCTTGTTAACAGGCAATGGCTTTTCCAGTATTAACTTTAGTTATGGACAAGTACTCACCCTGATTTGTGCCTTTGTGATTGCACTCGAAATTATACTGATTGGTTATTTTGCAGGGAAAGTGAACCTAAGACGGGTCACGGTGATTCAACTGGCAGTCGCTTCATTCTTATCATTTGCTAGTATGCCTTTGGTTGGTGAACACAGTATTCCTAACTTTTCATGGGGATTACTGATTATTGCAGTGGCGCTCGGCTTAGCCAGTGCGTTGATTCAATTTGTGATGAACTGGGCACAACGCATGGTCGATCCGACGCGTGCTGCGATTATTTATGCAGGTGAACCCGTCTGGGCGGGGGTGATCGGTCGTATTGCGGGAGAACGTTTACCATTACTGGCCTTGTTTGGAGGTGTATTGGTGGTGCTTGGGGTACTCGTCAGCGAATTAAAATTTAAATTCTTTGCGAAGAAACAACGACCAGAAAATTAATAGATAAAAGTGCACAACAGTTTTAGTTCAATAAAATCTATTGTGCACTTTCAAAAGACTAAGCTGGAATTTCTTTTTGATTCACAGCAACAGGACTATTGCCAATCTGCCACACGTACGGCAAAGGCGCTTGATTGACTTCCCAATCTCCAATCACTTTCTGTTTATAGACCAATGGGTTGTGTGATGCAACCACACGAGCATTGCGCCAAAAACGGTCCAACTGCTTGTCAGTGCTACTGGCCGATGCGCCCAAGGCATTAAACAGCTCGGTGCTCAGATTCAAGACCAACTCCGCAATCACCACCTGCCCCTGTGCCGATACTAATTCAGCACGTTCATTGGCCTCCAACTCAGCCTGTTCATCATTCTGAAAATGTTGTAAATACGCAGCATCCAAAGCTTCAGCAGTAGTTAATGCAATACTTTGCGCCGCATAAGCTTCTGCAGACGCTTTGCCAATCACTTGCAGGATTTGTGCATCTTCACGTACCAAACTGGCATTGCCATGACTATAAATCCGCGTCCGCTGACGCACTTCCTGCTTAAAGGTCTCCACTGCACTGTGTGCAATCCCCGCCAAAGTCGCGAGATGTACCACCTGATAAAATGCGGTTTGATATTTAAATCGGTTTTCAAACACCAAAATGTGATCTCGGGCAATTTCTACATTGTTTAAGGTCAAGGTTCCGCTGCCCGTGGTTTTTTGCCCAAAGCCATCCCAATCATCCACAATATCAATGCCTTCTGCTTGCGTAGACACCGCAGCAATCACATGCTGATTGGTGCTTTCATCCAAAGCAAAAAGATCAATCCAGTCTGCGAAAATCGTGCCTGTGGAATAATACTTCTGACCATTAATACGGAGTTTGCCATCTTGCGTTACCTTGACACGAGTCGCCACATCTCCGATTTCAACTTTACCAATTTCTGTCCACGCATTCCCCACAATCTCACCACGGACAAAGCGTTCAAACCAGAGTGTCTGTGCTTCAGTTTTTTGTGCATTTAAACGGTCTTCGACAAAGGCAAAATGCCCGCGTAAAGCCTGAACCACATTGGAATCTGCTTGAGCAAGTTCAATTAATAAATGAAACAGCTGCTTTTGCGAAACCCCATCACCACCAAAAGCCACAGGCACGCGTACCGCGCCAAAGCCAGCCTGTTTTAACCATTGAATCGGTTCATAGGGCAAAGTTCGGTTTTTTTCCCGTGCTAAAGCACCTTCCGCAATTCGTTCGAAAATAGGACGGAACTTGCCCGCCACCTGTTCATAATGTGCACCCAAGGAGAGATTTTGATTACTTTGACTGGTCATAATAGCGTCCTCTTAGCTCCACGCATGACGTGGCAGTGCCACACCATTCAAATAATAATTACCCACTAGATTGTATTTCCAACGTACCGGATCATGCAGGGTATGCGTGCGTGCATTGCGCCAGTGCCGATCCAGATTCAACTCAGATAAGGTGGAACGGGTACCGGATAACTCAAATAATTTATTGGCTGCCAAGAGTGCGATTTCCGTAGTCAATACTTTCGATTCAGCCGTGAGTAAAGTTGCTTCTGTTACGGTATCTTCGGTTGGATTGGCCAAAGCACGATCAATCGCCTCACCTGCCAAAGCTAAAACTGCCTCTGCGGCACGCAATTTAATTTTTAGCTCACCAATATTGCTAATGGTATAAGGATCTTCACTGGCGTGTTCCACACCTGAATCAATCCACGGACGGGCATGCTCACGCACATAGCGGATGGTTTCCTCAATCGCCCCACGCGCAATCCCGGCATCGACAGCGGACTGAATAATTTGCGAAATTGCACCTGCTGCTGTTGGACGTTCAAAAGCCTGATGGATCGGTACCACATATTTTAAATCGACTCGAACATGATCCAGCTGCACGCTACCACTGGCCGTAGTGCGCTGACCAAAACTGCTCCAGTCATTCACAATGGTCAAACCTGGTGTATGTTGTGGTACCAGTGCTGCAAATACTTTGCCATCGTCACTGACTGCAACCACTGGAATCCAATGCGCCAATAGAGCACCTGTGGCAAAGAATTTCTGACCACTGATCACAGCATAATCATCTTTAAATTCAATTTTGGTGGTCAAATCCGCGACGGTTTTCGAGTTTTTTTCAGAGAATGCATTGCCTAAACGCTTGCCTTGCAGCACTTGTTCGAAGAAGAACTGCTGCTGTTCCAATGACGCATCCAAACGGATATGTTCTAAAAAGGCCCAATGATTTTGTGCAATTTGACCTAAAGATGAATCTGCGCTGGAAATAATGGTCACCACCTCAGCAAGGGTTTTATAACTCACCCCTGCACCACCGAACTGTTTTGGAATATTGATTCCCCAAAGGCCAGAGGCGGAATATTGCTGGATTTCTTGCAATGGCAGCTTGCGCTCATGGTCACGCTTTGCCGCCTCTTTGGCAAAAGCAGCCGCTACGCGATGCGCCACAGCAATGGCTTCTTGATCCGAAGCAATCACATGTGCTGGCGTATTGTTCAAGTAAAAATCTTGTGGAATACTCTGTGCATCTTCCAGTTTTATTTCTATTTTTGAGGTCATTATAAATACTCATCTTGCAGTTATAAAAATAAACTAGCACTATTTTTATTGCATATTTATAAGTTAAATATAGAAACTAATCTGTTTATTTAAAATAAACTCAAACCATCACTTATTGATTTAAAAAACAATTTAAAATCAACAACAAATAACTCGATAAGATGGGCGAGCGCGTTAACACCATTTGCCCAAGTAAACAAAATAACGTTTTGAATTTAATAAAAAATAATCATTAAAACCACAACCTAAAATCACGTTAAATAGATTCATGATAACCATTTATTTTTTTATGATTAATCAATTCAATCATTTTTAATTAAGATCAATAAAAATCTTTAATTTAGTAAAGAGCAATGAGCAAGCAAATTAGATTTAATGCCTTTGAAATGAACTGTATTGCGCATCAATCGCCGGGATTGTGGCGTCATCCACTAGATCGCTCGACTGAATATAAAGACCTCGAATATTGGACCGATTTGGCCAAAATCTTAGAGCGTGGCAAGTTTGATGGAGTTTTTATTGCCGATGTTTTAGGCATTTATGATGTTTACCATCAATCAGCACAACATGCGCTCACAGGTGCTGTGCAAGTTCCCGTCAATGATCCTTTGCAAATCGTACCTGCTATGGCAGCAGTCACTAAACACCTAGGCTTCGGTCTGACGACTTCAATTTCGTTTGAACACCCTTATCCCTTTGCACGGCGCATGAGTACCTTGGATCATCTGACCAAAGGTCGTATCGGTTGGAACATCGTGACTTCATACTTGGAAAGTGGCTCAAAGAATTTAGGTCTTAAAACGCAAGTCAGTCATGATCAACGTTATGACATCGCTGATGAATATTTAGAAGTTCTCTATAAACTCTGGGAAGGTTCTTGGGAACAAGATGCTGTGCTGCGTGATAAAGAAAAAGGCATCTTTGCCGACCATCGTAAAGTTCATCCGATCAATCATCAAGGTCAATATTTTAGTGTTCCCGGCATTCATATTTGCGAACCATCTCCACAACGTACCCCTGTGCTCTATCAGGCAGGTGCATCCAATCGTGGGCAGTTATTTGCCAGCCAAAATGCTGAATGTGTATTTATTTCTGCGCCAACCAAAGCCGCGGTGAAAAAACTGGTACAGGGCATTCGTTCCAACCTAGTTGAACAAGGCAAAGACCCTCATTCAATTTTGATCTACACCATGCTGTCGATTGTGGTGGATGAAACCGATGCAAAAGCGCAGGCAAAATTCAAAGACTATCAAAGCTACGCCAGCTATCATGGTGGCTTAACCTTGGCATCAGGCTGGTCTGGAGTTGATTTTTCTCAATTCCATGCAGAAGACAAAGTTGAATATATTCATACCGATGCGATTCAATCGATGCTCGACTCTTATGTAAAAGCCGATCCGAATCGAATCTGGACCATTGAAGAGATTGCCAAATTTATTAGTATCGGTGGCAATGGCCCAGTACTGGTGGGCTCAGCTGCAACTGTGGCCGATCAACTACAGGCATGGACGGAAGAAACCGATGTTGACGGCTTTAACTTGGCCTATATTTTGGCGCATCAGACTTTTGAAGATGTGGTGGAATATCTGGTGCCGGAACTACAGCAACGTGGCGTGTATGCAACTGAATATACCGAGGGGACTTTACGTGAGAAACTATTTGGACAAGGTCCATTGCTGACAGAACAGCATCGAGGGGCGAGCTATCGCTATCATGCAACAGCGAAAACCAACAACAATACAGAACTCGCTTAGGTTCACAACCCAGCGAGTTCTGGCCGAGCTTAGCCTTGATACATCGGCTTATTATCATTTAAGGCGATCAGACCACGGATGGCACGATACACAATCCAAATCCATGCACCAAAAATTACCGCAAAGGCAAAAGTGGTTGCAGAAACCGCAACGCCAGCAAAGGCCGTGCCGTTATCGCCAGTAAAGAACAGGAAAGAGAACGGAATAAAGGCAATAATATTCCAAGCCAAATACCACCAGAAGGTGCGGATCTGCCAAGTAAAGTGGCTTTCAAAAATCGAGCCTTGTACATCACTGCGTTTTACATAGTTGATGATTAAGGCAATGATTGCCAACAGACCACCAGTAAAAATCGCAATGATATAAAGTACATACAGCACTAAGGTCAAAGTACGGTTTGGATCTTGATCAACGGAATAATTCATTTTTATTTATCTCCAGAAACAAACTCCCTCAATCAATAGAACACATTGAGCGGAGAAATTAGCCAACATATCAATAGTATATGGAAGACTATGGTACAGAAATAAATCTTACGAAACGGTTGTTTTTGTGTTTTATGTCTCAGTTTTTGCTGAGCAAGCCAACCACCGCACCATCCACCCAAAGAATCCACGATATGTAAGGTCTGCTCTGGAATACGTCGATTGCCCAACTGCGCAGCTTCTTTATCTTGCGCATACAGCCAATAACTCAGCACATTCATCAAGCTGACAAATAATAAAGTATACGGTGGCAGCAATTTACTAAAGCTTGCAATCACCATAAAGACAATATAAATCACAATACCAATCTGCATCGCAGACCAGCGTTTCGACGGTTGAGGCTGACTCGGACGAGCACGATGTTCAATCACTTGCGATGCTTTTAAATACGTCGCCTGCTGAGCGCGATAACGACCGCGCTCATCCAGAATCACCACATACTCCAAGGCACAACCGACCAAGGGTCGCGGCCCTGTGCGAGCAAAGTCTTTGATATGGATAAAGACACGATCTTTTGCTGTGTCATTGGGTTGGATAAAGCCATAGCCTTTATCATCAAACCATTCAACTAAACGACCTTGATCTCGCATGTCTATTCCCTAAGCTGTGATTCGTTGTAAACGGTCTTGTAACATCATGCGCATTTCCAGCGGATCTTTTTGCAAAATATCATCGCCAGTACGCCCTTGCTCGGCATTTTTCTGCGCCACTTGTAAGCGCATACTCCAGAAACGGCACGCCGCCATTGCCAAGAAGATATTTAAACAGGCCAGCTCATCAACGGTCAGCTGACGAATGCTTTGATAAGCTGCAAGAAAGGCATTGGCCTTGGCTTGATCCAAATACGCTTGTGGATAGGCAGTACAGAAATCATTGATACTAATCGCAATATCAAATAACCATTCATCTTGATTCAATTCATAAAAATCAAGAATACCCTGTAGTTGATCGCCTTCAAACAAGGTGTTATCTCTGAATAAATCTGAATGAATAAAGCCTGTAGGACGGTCTGGATGCTGTTGGGTAATTGCCGCAAACTGCTGAAACACTTGAGCTAATAATTCCTGATCTTGCGCATTCATTTGTGGCTTAAGTTGCTCAGCGACATCTGACCAATATTGATGATTACGATTAAAATCACGTTCTAAAGGAAAGCCGTGTAAGGCCAAATGCAATTTTGCCTGTGCTTGTGCAATCGCCTGAATTTGGATAATGCTGGCGTCTTCTGGATGCTCACCCATCAAGCGCGGCGCAATTTGCGCAGGTTTATCTGCAATAGTATGAATGGCCTGACCACTATGCTTTAAAGGCACCGCCACAGGCACACCTGCCTCACCCAAACAATCCAGTACAGGTACCAACTCACCTGCGCCTTCAGCATCTAATTCTTCAAAAACCGTTAAAACATATTGTTTCTGTGATTGATCCACCAAAAAATAATTGGTGTTTTGAATACCGCCTTGGATTGGAATCAGGTCAATCACCGCTAAACCATAAGGCTCAGCAAAGGCTTGAACTTCTTCTAAACTCAACGGGGTATAAACCGACATGGAAAACCTGCAAAAAATAGCTGTGAAGTTTGATAGAATACCTGTTCCCTCCATGAAGGTGTAGCACCCCTTTCTTTATTGGCGATTTTTTGGAAAATTTTATGCTCGCAAAACGTATTATCCCTTGCTTAGATGTTGATAATGGTCGAGTCGTCAAAGGCGTTCAATTCCTTGATATTCGTGACGCAGGTGACCCTGTTGAAGTCGCCCGTCGTTATAACGAACAAGGCGCCGATGAAATTACCTTTTTAGATATTACTGCTACCCATCATGGACGCGACACCACTTACCGTACCGTAGAACGCATGGCAGAAAGCGTTTTTGTACCATTAACTGTGGGTGGTGGTGTCCGTAAAGTTGAAGATATCCGTTTATTGTTGAATGCAGGTGCCGATAAAGTCAGTATCAACTCGGCTGCCGTGTTTACTCCTGAGTTTGTCCAAGAAGCTTCACAACGCTTTGGTGCACAATGTATCGTGGTTGCGATTGATGCGAAAAAAACCGGCGAGAACAAGTGGGAAATTTTTACCCACGGCGGTCGTAAACCAACAGGCATCGATGCGATTGAATGGGCGGTGAAAATGGCCAACTTCGGTGCAGGCGAACTGCTGATTACCAGTATGGATGCCGATGGTACTAAAGCAGGTTATGACATTGCCTTAATGCGTCAGATCAATGATCGCGTCAATATCCCGACCATCGCTTCGGGTGGTGTAGGCAACTTACAGCATTTGGCCGATGGCATCTTAAAAGGCGGTGCAGATGCAGTACTTGCTGCTTCTATTTTCCACTTTGGTCAACACACCATTCCAGAAGCAAAACAATATCTTGCTGAACAAGGCATTGAGATGCGTCTTTAATTAGATGAGCCATAAAAAACCTCTCAAGCGAGAGGTTTTTTTATTTAAAAATAGCTGTATACAGATAAAAAAATACCTTGCTGAGCAAGGTATGGAAACTGCGTTATACAACGCTAGAGGGTAAGCACAATATCATCATTTTGAACAAATTCTGAGCATTTAAAATGCTTGAGCTAAATTAGCGAGAAAATGCACAAAGATATTGACATTAAAAACCAATTTTATTGACAATTCACGACATCCCCCTATTTTTGTCGTCATGATTTGTCAATAAAAGCCTGCTCAGCCCACTAGATCAATCCAATTTAAGCCACCGATTCTTGCGATTGTTTTTGCGGTGGCTCAGCAACAGGTGCTTCCACCAATTTTGGTTTTTGCTCGACCCATTTTGCAGGAAAAACGGATTCAATCGCTTGCGTCAATGCTTTAGACAAGGCTGCAGGTAAAGGAAGACCCAATGGATTGGCCTCTTTTAAATCCGCAGAAGACACCACACGGGTCCCCATCACATAATCAAACCATGGACGCGTCACACACCAGTTGGCATCTTGGTTTGAATTCATATGATGATCATAATGCCAAGGAATGGTTCGTTTTGCCCAATCTGGTTCTAAGTGTGCACGACGATGCACATAATAATAGTTGCCTGCACTATACAGTGCTGCCAAAGACATGCCTTTTGAAATGGGATAAAACGCCACACTGGCAACGCCTGCCACCACTGCCAATGACATGATTTCATTACGGGTACGCCAATGCTCCACACCCTCAACATAGCAATCATCCGAAAACTGCTGTTTACGTACTTCACGATGATGCGCCCAGTGCGATTCCATGCTTTTCGGCACAGGGCTATAACGTGGCTGCCCTGGGCGATGTACCCCATGCAAAATGTATTTATGTGCAAACCATTCAAAGGCATTTGCAACAGCCAAACCTGCGATAAAACCCTTAATCATGGTTTTCTCCAAATGTTTCCTTATTTTTATTCAAGATATAAATTTTTGTAGGCGAAGTATTGACGATGCGATATATTTATATTGACAAAACACGACAAGATAAGAGGTAGACAGGATGTCTCAACTCAAGAACTATACAGGCTCTGTTTTTGGTGGTTTGGGGCATTTATTAAAAGCATATTGCGAAGCAGAGAACATCCATATTCCTGAACAATTACAACAGGTTCAAAACCTAGAGCGTTTTGATTATGTGATTTGGCGGGATCTACTAGAAGATCTAAATCGACTACATCCAAAGAGTGGTCTAGGCTTGGAAATCGCAGCCTATGTACAACCCAAACACTTGGGCATCATTGCCTATCTGGCGCTGTCCTGTGAAAACCTAGGTGAAGCACTGTCTCGTTATCATGATTTTCATCGCCTGATTTATGATGGTAGCCCTTTGGTGGTTGAATTTAATCACCCTTATGCATCGATTCGTTGGGAAGCCCCTGAACCACATCCGACCCAGTTGACCGATGAAATCGCGATTGCCTTGATGGTGCAGTTCCTTAAACTGTTTATGTCGGGTGACACGATTCATCTGCATGAAGTGCATTTCGTCAATACTGCACCAAAAAACATCAGCATTTATGAGCAGTATTTCCACTGTAAAGTGCGTTTTGAACAGCCCAAAACACAATTATTATTGCCAGTGAGCGAAGCTTTTAAGCCACTCAAAACAGGTGATCACACCTTACAACAACTGTTGTTACAGCAAGCCCAAGCCTTGCTGGATAAATTGCCCAATTCAACCCAATTGGATCAGCGGCTACAACATGCCATTTTGACTGGGC
The DNA here is from genome assembly GCF_002292065.1 of Acinetobacter sp. UBA991. NCBI lineage: Bacteria > Pseudomonadati > Pseudomonadota > Gammaproteobacteria > Moraxellales > Moraxellaceae > Acinetobacter > Acinetobacter sp. UBA991. The sequence continues at coordinate 220,417 of NZ_DBBF01000043.1, forward strand.
TACAAAAGAACCAATATCAAATCGATTTTATCGCCGAAAAACTGGGTCTGTCGGTGCGCCAATTACAGCGTCATTTACAACAACAAGACACCACCTTTCAGGAACGGGTACAGCAGGTCCGCTTTATGCTGGCGACCGAATATTTAAAAGACCCTCATCTGAGTTTACAAGAAATTGCGCTACTGCTCTGTTATTCTGAACAAAGTGCTTTTCAACGTGCTTTTAAGATTTGGACGGGGCAAACCCCGCAACAGTGGCGAAACAACAACACAACTTACAATTCGTAATAAAAACACTCATGAACTAACGGTTTCGCAACTGATCGATTTTTTTGCCCGTTTTATATAAGAGCCTATATACCTATGTGAATTAGTTCACAATTTTTTCACGCAGGTTAAACATATCCATAATAAATTTTGGATGCTTGCTTTTTTATTTTTTATAACTGATGTGGTGATAACAATGAACAAATATTTAGCAGAATTTCTCGGGACCTTTTGGCTTGTTTTTGGTGGTTGTGGTAGTGCTGTGCTTGCAGCTGCATACCCAGAACTTGGCATTGGTTTCTTAGGTGTTGCATTAGCATTTGGTTTAACTGTTTTAACAGGTGCTTACGCTTTCGGTCATATTTCTGGTGGTCACTTTAACCCTGCTGTCAGTGTAGGTTTATGGGTGGGTGGACGTTTTGATTCTAAAGATTTAGTCCCTTATATCGTATCTCAAGTGATTGGTGGTGCGCTTGCAGCATTCGTGCTGTACATCATCGTACAAGGTCAAGCTGGTTTTGCTGGTACTGGCGGTTTCGCAACCAATGGCTATGGTGAACTCTCTCCAAACCATTTCTCTGTTGCGTCAGCATTCCTGATTGAGGTTGTTTTAACTGCGTTCTTCTTGATCGTGATCATGGGGGCTACTGATCGTCGCGCGCCTGCGGGCTTTGCACCAATCGCAATTGGTTTAGCTTTAACGTTGATCCACTTGATCAGTATTCCAGTCACCAACACCTCAGTAAACCCTGCACGTAGTACTGCAGTTGCGTTATTTGCTGAGACAGCAGCAATCAGCCAACTTTGGTTATTCTGGGTTGCACCAATCATCGGTGCCATCATTGGTGCAGTGATCTATAAAGTGGTGGGTAGCGACAAAGACTAAGCGCGATATACTCCATAAAAAACAGCCTGCAACGGCTGTTTTTTTTATTTATAGAAATGGATTTTCAATATCCTGCTCAGGTTTTCTGTCAATCTGCTCAGGAAGTTGTTCTTTTTCCAAAGCGGCAACCACCTCATTGATAAAGCTTTGCAATGCCTTGGCCGTTTTCAGCCCTGCCTGATCTTTGGTAATCTGTAAATTGCCATATAAGCTCACGCAATCGACCTGATTTTCCAAAGTCAGATCATAAATTGCTGAAGATTCATCACCCTGTTCAAAAGGCTTAAACATCTTTTTTCTCTCATTGTTGTTGTCTATCCCACAACATGATCCATGCAGGATGACTTTGCAAGATGTTCTACATTATCTCAACATTTGTAAGAAATACTGCAGCAATGCATTTACCAATTGATTGATCAAGGCTTGTTTGGTCTCTTCATCAATTTGTGGGAATTTGCTTTCTGCGGCCTCGGTTTGCTGTGAAGTAAATTCACGTTGCTGCACTTGAATGGCATCTGTTTTAGCTTCTTCTGCACACTGGCTCTGTCCATCCCAATGCGAATAACTGATGTCTTTATTCGGCTTTACTTGTACTGCAGAAAGTGGCAATTGATAAACATTACGCTTCTGTTGTTCCGTCAATTGAGGGAACAAGTTAATGCCAAGTTTCTCTTCCAAATAGCAAACACTGACCACTTTGACCTGTTGAGAATTATTATTCGGCGCATAGTAGGCCCCAATAATCCCCTGCTTGGGTAAATACACCGCTTTGTACACTGCAGTCGGGACAATCACGCCGCTGCCTATGGTTTTAAGTCGCTTGCCTTCAAATACAGGACCGGTCAGCACATAGGCATCTTTATGCTGCTTGGTTACCATCGAGCGCACCGCTTCTTCTAATTTACGCCACACTTCCTGATTATTCTTCGGCGCTTGCGGCACCATATTGGCCAATGAAAAGCTGTCATATTGCGCCGCAGTATTATTCATATCACCATTCGGCGCCATATGACCACGGTCATAGCCTGAACCACGATAGTCTGACAATAAAGCACGATGCGCAGGCTTTAGCCGTGTTTCTTCATGGAAATTATCTTCACGTTTAATTTTGATGCTTAAGCGTTCTGGGGTCAGATATTCTGCCGTCCACAATGGGGTCTTAGAAATACCTGAATACATCACATTAAAATCATTAAAACATAGTGCATAACTGTCTTTTTTCAGACTGTCTTTACTGAGTAAGGGTGGAACATCACGATAAAACTGTTTTAAACAACCCGTATTACTGGATTGAAATGGGATGAACTTGGAAATTTTTTCACTGCCAAATGCGATCGCAAAACTCCCTGTTGCGACCAGTGCCAACATCATTTTTCCAACATTTTGGCTCAAAAAAGCAAATGGGCTTTTACTCTTTCGGGTTGGTCTCTTTGCCATAACTACATCAAAATCAATATGAACGCGCAGCTTAACAACTCAAAAGTCCTGTGTATATTGAGTTTCAGCCCAGAGCGACACTTTATGTCGCAAATCTGTACACTTGATCTACAGACAATAAAAAAGGCACGCTCAGGTGCCTTTTTTATACAGTTTTCTTAAATTTCGATCTGACTACCCAACTCCACCACACGGTTGGTTGGAATCTGGTAGAAGTCACTGACAGGGCTGGTGTTGCGCTGCATTGAAATAAACAGCTTTTCACGCCACGGCGACATGCCATCCCCCACGGTATGCACAATACGATCACGTGAAATAAAGAAACTCATTTGCATCATATCGAATTCAAAACCAAGCTCCTTATAAGCTTGCTCTAATGCATTCGGTACATTCGGCTGATCTTTAAATCCGTAGTACATATAGATACGATAAAAATGCTCATCCAATTTTTCAACTTTTAGGCGATCTTCATCTGCCACATATGGAATATCTTGGGTATATACCGTGACCATCACATTACGCTCATGCAGCACCTTGTTGTGCTTAATATTATGCAGCATTGCATGCGGCACAATATTCGGTGTTCCAGTTAAGAAAATCGCTTCGCCTGGTACGAAATGGGTTTCTTTGCTCATGCCAATACTTTTGATAAACAATTCAATTGGTAAAGCATTGGTTTCCATACGGTTATAGACAATTTCGCGACCACGTTTCCACGTCATCAAAATGGTATATACCACCACACCAATCAAGATCGGCACCCAACCGCCTGACAGAATTTTCAATGAGGTTGAACCCACAAAAATTAAATCAATAATCAGGAACGGCACCGCAAATAAGGCCACTTTCCATAACGGCCAACGCCATACGCCATAGGCTAAGGTCGAGATCAAAATCGTACCGCAGAGCATGGTCATGGTCACCGCTACACCATAAGCACTCGCCAATTCTGCACTGCTTTCAAATAGTAAAATCAGGATCACCACCGAGATAAACAAGACCCAGTTAATGAAGGGTAAATAGATCTGCCCTTGTTCCACATCCGAAGTATGATGCACGGTTAAGCGCGGTAAGTAGCGTAATTGAATGGCTTGGTTCGCCATCGAAAAAACACCTGTGATTACTGCTTGAGAGGCAATCACGGCTGCGGCTGTTGCCAAGCCAATCATTGGGAATAAAGCCCAATCTGGAACCAATAAATAGAATGGGTTTTCAATGGCTTTAGCGTCGCGTAATAGCAATGCACCTTGACCTGCATAGTTCAAAAGCAAACAAGGCAGTACCACCAAGAACCACGCCAATTTAATCGGCACACGCCCAAAATGTCCCATGTCCGCATACAACGCCTCACCACCGGTCATGGTCAGAATCACTGCACCCATGGTGATAAAGGCAACTGTCGGCTGATCAAAGACAAAATGGAATGCCCAATACGGATTGACCATCATCAAGACATACGGGGTCTGGATAATGCTCCACAGTCCAATTAGGCCAATGGACGCAAACCATAGCAGTGTAATCGGGCCAAAGAATTTCCCCATGGTGGCGGTACCATGCCGCTGCACCATAAATAATGCCGTGAGGATACCCAAAGCAATCGGCACCAACCAACGATCTAAAGCAGGCGTCACCAGACTTAAACCTTCAATCGCAGACAGTACTGAAATTGCCGGGGTAATGATCCCGTCACCAAAAAACAGTGATGCGCCGATAAAGCCCAATGCAATCAGAAAGATTTTATTTTTATTACTAAAAACGGAGGAGCGCAAATTCAGTGCAAGCAGTGACATGATCCCGCCTTCACCATTGTTGTCCGCACGCATGATCATTGAGACGTACTTAAAACTAATCGTTAGGTTCATACACCAGAAGATCAGCGAAAGAATACCTAAAATCGAACCTTCACTGATATCAACATGTCCTGTGACAAAGCATTGCCGTATTGCATAGAGTGGACTGGTTCCAATGTCTCCAAATACCACCCCTAATGCTGCCAGCGTCATCGCGGGCAATGCGGCTTTTTTTGCAGTACTTTGCATATGATGTTGTCTTCAAAATTGAACGTTATATGGCGCAATATTATCACTAGCCAAAAAGTTTTTCTGCAAATCTGTTCGACTACAACTTGGCAGCGTGCATTTTTTTGGGTACTATCGCACACCTTGGTGAGGTGTCCGAGTG
>NZ_DBBF01000043.1:225343-242583 GCF_002292065.1 Acinetobacter sp. UBA991
GTGTCCGAGTGGCTGAAGGAGCACGCCTGGAAAGTGTGTATACGTTTGCGCGTATCGAGGGTTCGAATCCCTCTCTCACCGCCAGATTTTTTTATTCATGTGATTGCATGAAATGAGAAAGCTTAAATCGAAGGATTTAAGCTTTTTTATTGGCTTATGTTTTTCAATTAACCTTAATGAATATTAAATATTATGATTAAAAACAATAATATAAAATTAAATCATCTAATAATTTAAATCTAGTTTTCATCAACTTTCCGAACTCTCTCAATCGTAATGTACTCATTTGGAATAACGATCTGTTTCTCAACCTTTTTAACTTTGTAAGCAATCAGAGTATTTTTACCAATACCTTGGAATAAAACTTTTACATCCTTAAAAATAAAGGTTTGATGTTCACTTAGCTCAGGAGTTGTTGTTTTGGGTAAATCAATTAAGTTGGCATAAGGGGCTTTAATATACAGTGTCGCTTTTTCTATACTGACACCTGTTTTTTGCATCGTGAAATCTAAGAATACTTTGCCAATATCTCCAATAAAAAACATAGGGACAAGAGGAATTAGGATAAGAAAGAACAATATTTGTATACTGTCTTTGATATGTGTTTCTAATCTCTTTAATTTAGCTCTGGCAAATGTTTTAAGATTTTCACTGGCATCAGGATCATCAATAATATCCTTTAAATTTTCAAACTTATTGCCAAACTCTTTGATCTTCTGTCTATTAATATAAAAAGCATAATAGAACAGCGAAATAAAGGCCGAAGTAAGAGCTACATAAAAGCTGATTTTCCAATGTAATAACAACAAACCACGAATGGTATATAAGAGATATAGGGAGGCAATCAATGTAAGAATACTTATCTTTGGAAAGGGAAGTTTTTTACCTATTCGTGTATGCTGTGGCAAATACTTATCTACAGTACTAAGAATTAGATAGACCATAGGCATTAAGGAAATTCCAAAGAAAAACAGTACCATGCTTAATCCAGCATAGACAATTGAACAGGCAACAAAAATCAATAGAAAAATAAGTGTATCGCCAAAGCTAATTTCTGAAGGGATATAACCGATTGTGAGCAGATAGGCAACTAAGCATAATATTCCAATCGAAATAATTGCTTTTATAGTTGTTAGCCCTACTTCATGCCACTGACTAAAATTATTTAAAAATCTTGTTGTTAAATCATTCATTTCTTATTAAACCAATTTCTATAACGCCCTTTAAATGAGCTTCCCCAAATCATGTAGACCTATCATGAAATACTTATTGATTCCCAATTTAGATTTTTTAGATGCTTTACCTCAAAAAATTTAGGTAAATTCAAAAATAACCTATATCACTGCTCTCATAAAAGATATCCATTCTCTTTTATTTAGCAATATCCCCAGTTTACAACACTCTATGTTCTTTCAATATTTATCAGGGCATCCACCTAGAACTGATAAATTGCCTTTTTGAAAATTACTATACGTTATTAAACTCCCCAGATATCTCGAATTAAAGTTTGGCATCCACCAAGAAAAACGATAGCCAATACACAAGCCATTTTCATAAAATCTGTCTTTTTCATGATTTAAATCCTTTATTTACACACGAATCAACCTGTCTAATTCATTATTTCGATCAAAAATTTCAAATACAATGAGCTGCTTATTCTCATTAAAGTGAAAATAGTAAAAATGTAGCCAAATAAATTAGGCTGCATCCCAATGAGTGATAGCAAATATTTCTAACAGCCTTCCATTGTACAAATGACTGGATAAACTGCCCCCATTCTTGTTCATAGTCTACCAGTCAGTCCTGTTCCTAACGTACCAATCCACAATGATCTGCTTCAGACAGTCAAGCATTTAGCAAGCCCAATATGGAAAATAGTCAGGCAAATATAAAAGAAATTTACCCAATTAGGCAGACCTCATAGCCAAGTTATGTCTTAAATTTGAGTTGCTTGGGGAAGTATTATCTTTTAAATCTTTATGCAACAAATTTTCTTAAAAATAAAATCCAACAAGATTAACTTACCTTAAACAATCTATATTTTTAATTAAAAATATATCGAAGATATTACATCAATGCTACTTTTTGTTAACGCTATTGTTCTGAGGATTTACTTCACTTATAGTATTAAAATCAATACAGGAAGTAGAAGTATATGCTATGAATAAAAAAAATTTAATCAAATTATTTTTTATTTCTATACCAATTTTCATTACAGGATGCCAATCCTTCCTTGATAGTTTCTATCGAGTTTAAGGCAGTAAAATACTCGCATTTAGAAATTTTATCTAAATTAGACCAAGTAAGATACTTACTCGATAATCCACCTGATATGTATATTAAACTGACCTATTAGGTATAAAATTTTAAATTAGAATATGAGGTATATTTTTATTGAGTTAGAAGGCAAAAATTAAACACTTACATAAATATCAAAAGATAATAATTTCTCAAAAAATAAAATTCTTTTATCCATGCTTATACCCGATCCTGCCCCATCTCTGCTACTCTATTCGTTTTACTTTTCTACCTTTCAGTATGCTCAGTTTATTTGTTTACGGGACTCTAGGACCAAACCGTCCCAATGCTCATGTTATGGAAAATATCGGTGGCACATGGGCAGAAGCACATGTATTTGGCACTCTCAAACAACAAGGCTGGGGAGCTGAATTAGGCTTTCCAGGTATTGTTTTAGATCAAACAGATCAAAAGGTATCTGGCTTTGTGTTTTTCTCAGACAACCTAGAACAACACTGGCAAGCACTGGATGAATTTGAAGGCGCAGGCTATCAACGTGTCCCTGTTAAAGCCCATTTAAGCACAGGCGAAGCCATTGATTCCTTTGTCTATGCACTCAATAGCTAAGCTGAAATTGGCGAAAATTCGGCAATCCAATTAAATTTATCTGATTGCTCATTTTTTCGCTTGTTTTTTTAAACAGATTCTGTAGAATTCTCGCCACGTTGCCGGCATAGCTCAGTTGGTAGAGCAACTGACTTGTAATCAGTAGGTCCACAGTTCGAATCCGTGTGCCGGCACCATTTCTCGCTTTACTCTCGTTTCTTCCCCATCATTTTCTCAAAATGCGAAATATTCGGATTTAATAAATCCCATTCATTTGCATGACTCACAAAACATTCTGCTTGCGGTTGATACAAATTTGGATCATCCAATGTTCCTGCACGGATTGAAATCATTTCAGGTACGAGTTCTGGTAGACCAAACATTTGTGAACCACAATTGGGGCAAAATGCACGGCGGATTGGCTTACCTGATAATCCCAAAGACTCAAAATATTTTAATTCACCATTAATTTTCAGTTCGGATTGATGAAAGAAAGCAATCGGTGCATAAGCACTGCCTGTGGCCTTCTGACAATCACGACAATGACAATTAAAACGATAACGTGGCGCAACCTCCGCCTGATAGCTCACTGCCCCACACAGGCATGAACCTTTATATTCATTTGGCATCTTGTTCTCACTTTTTTACTGCACTGATTTGAATATAACGCACTAATCCATCTTGGTAGAGTTTTCGGCACAACTTGGCAGTCATGTTTATTTTGAGTTGAGCCAAATCAAACGCTGATTTTTCAATTTTCCGTGTTTCGATATATTCCGCAAAACCATTCAACACCGGCTCAGAAAAATCCTGAATTTGAATATCCGTAAAACCATGCTGCGCTAAAGCCTGCCCTAGCTGCTGCTGATCCATCACATGCTGCCAATTCACATCCGCACTTTTTAACAGATAGCGATATTTTTGTTTTTGCAGAGCAGAACACTGTAGCCAATTTTCCGACCACATCAGGGTGTGAAATGCGATCCGACCTTTTGAATTTAAAACTGAAGATGCTGAATTGAGAAATGAATTCAAATCACTGTGATAAGCCGCATCTATACACAGCACCACATCAAATGAATTCAAAAATTGCAGTGCTTTTAAATTCAAAAAAGATCCACAATGAATTTGAACCTGCGGTAATTGTTTTTGAATTCGTTTGACACAATCAGGCTGCAACTCAACTGCACTGAGTTGTTGAATGTGATAATGCTGGGTCCAGTGCAACAAACTGGCACCTTGTCCACAGCCTAGATCTAAAACATGATCTGTGGATTTCAGTTGAATCGATTGTGCAATTTGATCGGCCAGACTTTGGCAGGCCTGTGGATAACAATGATGTTGGCCTTGCCAAAAACCTAAATTACTCCAAGCAAGCCATGCATCATCACCGAGCCGTTTGGCATCAATCGCATATTTATGCCCTATGACTTTTTCGATCAGCGCTTGCTTGAAGGTGGCCATGCTTAATAACCGAGTTCAGGCGCAACTTTGACTTTTGGTTTTAATCCCACAAATGGAACGGCGGCACCTAAGATTTCAGAAATATGCATCGCAGAGGTCACAGCAGATTCTAAGATCGGCAAACCATCACACGACCATGAACCGCAATAGAATACTTTACGGTTTAAATCCAAATGACGTTGCTGAATTTGTTTATTCAGAGCGACCGTTTCTGAGTCAACCACCGCACGGGTAAGTTTCACCTTGGAAATGATTTTCTTCGGATCGATATCAATCACCGGACACCACGTCTGGAACACGGCATTTTTACCCACCAAGCTTGGTTCAATTGCATTGATCCATACGGTAAATTGCTGACGGGTAAATTTACGATCCATCATATAGCTCAATACTGCCCAATCTTTACGGCGTTGTGGCATCACGATTGGATCGGTATGAATCACCAAATCACCTTGTTCAAAGCGGAATTTTTTCAGTAAGGCAATATCATCGGCAAATTGTGGCTGCTTGAGGAAATCTTCAATCACTGGGGTTGGTGTCGCAATCACCACACGATCAAATAACTGGCTTTCACCCTGTGCATTTTCCACCAAAACTTTTTCGCCCTGCTCTTCAACTTTTTGAACAGGCGAACCACTATGAATTTCAATGCCTTCAATCAAGCGATTGACCAGTGCAGGCGTTCCGCCTTTCATTCGCAGTAAGGCTTCACCTTCCGTCAACTGACGGATAAATTCTAATAAAGGTTTGGCTGGCCATTCTCCAATGGTTTTAGGATGGCAAGTACAAATGGTATACAGCACTGGCATCACCGTACCATGCCAGAACACTTCCTCAATATGATATTGATTCATGAATTCAGCTAGTGTGATGTCCTGATTATCTGATTTAAAAAATTGATGCACCGCTGTTTTCAGCTGCAACATGCCTTTGACCAAGCGCCAACCATATTGCTGAATGCCTTTGCGGTTATTAATAATCGGGAAATTGCCAATACGGCTACGTGAAGTGGTGAGCCATGTATCTGTTTTATCTTCAAACAACCAACTGCAAGCCATAAAGGTACGGACAGGGAAAGTTTCTATGCCCAAGTAGCTTGCCAAACTTAAAGTATTTTGCCAAAGCTTTGGATTCATTACGCGTAGCGGGGCATCAATAATGCCACCATCAAAATCAATACTATGACTATCCATGCCTCGCCCTGCGAGTGCTTCGAATATAGTTACCTTATGCCCTGCATCATGTAGGATTCTGGCTGAGGCAAGTCCTGCCATTCCACTGCCAATAATTGCAATATCCAAAATTATGTCCCATCAGTTGATGATTTTTCTTGATTATGACCGATAGTTAAGCGAAACACGGTATTAAAAAATACCAGATTGAAGGCTTCTGCCAGACTTTTGTCGTAATATCGTTGTTGGATTCTTGTTACATTTTATCACAAATTGCATTTCTATCTTAACATAATGAAAAAATTAGACTTATTACATTTTAGGACACAAAAACATACAGAACATTCTATATTTTTTCATTTTCAGTGTTTTATAGCCTTTGCAAAGCCCAATATTAGTGCTATTTTTATTAAACAATAACGAGAACAAAGTCACATAACAAGCTGAATAATTATAAGTGACATAATATTAAAAAAATCAATAGAGGACCCTTACAGCGAAAGCCTATCACTCTAACGGAGTGATAGGCTTTCTTATATAAACAACTGATTTAACTTGCAATTAAGCTTGCATTGAACCAAATTTACCACTATTGAAATCACGAACGGCTTCAACGATTTCCGCTTTGCTATTCATGACAAAAGGTCCATAACCTTCAATCGGTTCATTCAGTGGCTGCCCAGTCAAAATCAGGAATTTACTGTCTTGTTCGGCCTTGATGCTAAAGTCAATTTCTTCACGGCTCAGCACCACCAAACTCGGTGCTTCTATGCTTCGGTTCTCATTTAAGACCACCTGACCAGAGAGCAATACCAACAATGCGGTATGGCCTTCGGTCGCATAAAAAGTATGTTGCTGATCTTTTACAATCGTACCATCCCAGACATTGACTGGACTAAAGGTGGTTGCTGCACCTGCGGTGTCTTGGTATTGACCTGCAATCACTCGCATCTCACTACCCGCATCATCCAATTTAATGTGCTGAATTTGATCGGCTTCAATGGCTTGATATTTTGCTGGCGTCATTTTGGAATGCGCTGGCAAATTAACCCACAACTGAACCATTTCAAACAAACCACCTTGATGGGCAAACTCAGGCGAATGGAACTCTTGATGCAAGATACCACCACCTGCGGTCATCCATTGCACATCACCAGCTTTGATGGTTCCGCCACCGCCACTTGAGTCTTTATGCGTCACTTCACCTTGATAAGCAATGGTCACGGTCTCAAAGCCACGATGTGGATGCGAACCGACACCATGTTGTGCTGTGGTTGGGTCAAAACGGTATGGTGCAGCATAGTCCAATAAAAGGAATGGGCTGAGGCTTTGGCCTAAACGGTCATAGGAAAACAAGTTATACACTGGGAAACCATCACCGACCCAGTGCATGTGTTTATTTTGATACACACCCAGAATTCTTTTCATTTGGTTTCTCCTATAGAGTAGAAGTTCTGTTCTTGGGATCTATTTTACGCCTCAAGCAGGTGTGCTTATAGCCTCAGAATGGCAACACATTATTCTACATATAGGACAATTGAAAATTAAAAAACGAATCAATCCCTAAACATTATCAATCATCCTATTTTTGATATTGTTTATCTCATTTTTTGCGCTTCATCTACATGAAAAATTTAACTAGCATAATTTCAAGCACGACGGAAATTCACTTTCTTTTCCGTGTTCTTTTTACAAAAACATGAGGATACAACAATGGCTAAAGATTATATTCGCCTAGACAAAGACAACGCAGCGGTACTTTTGGTCGACCACCAAGCTGGCCTCCTTTCATTGGTTCGGGATATTGATCCAGACAAATTTAAAAACAATGTTTTGGCATTGGCAGATGCCGCAAAATACTTCAACTTACCAACAATTCTCACCACCAGCTTTGAAAATGGCCCAAATGGTCCACTGGTCCCTGAACTGAAAGAACTGTTCCCAGATGCCCCTTATATCGCTCGTCCAGGCCAAATCAATGCTTGGGACAATGAAGACTTTGTTAAAGCGGTCAAAGCTACAGGTAAAAAACAATTGATTATTGCTGGTGTGGTCACGGAAGTCTGTGTCGCATTCCCAGCCCTGTCTGCACTAGCAGAAGACTTCGAAGTATTTGTGATTACCGATGCGTCAGGTACCTTTAATGCGCTCACTCGCGATGCGGCATGGGATCGTATGTCACAAGCAGGTGCACAGCTGATGACTTGGTTTGGGATGGCTTGTGAACTACACCGTGACTGGCGCAATGACATCGAAGGCTTAGGCGCTTTATTCTCGAATCATATTCCTGATTATCGCAACTTGATGACAAGTTATTTCACCAACACTGCAGAAAAATAAACCGTCATATCAAGATTAGAAGGAGTCTGTTGATATTTTCGCCATGTCTTGCGTTATCAGCCAAAACGACATAAACAAGGCATGAAATGCACAGGTAATGGTCTTCCCCTTACCAAGTTTCATAACGCAGTTTAGGGAAGTTTTAGCTATAACCCTGAGCAAGAGCAAAGCACTGCTTTGATTGCAACGCAAGGCGAAGCTCAAAGACAGAGACATTTTCTGTCGCAATGAGAGCTATAGCTCGTAAGGTGAAATGTCAACAGCCCCCTAGTTAATGCTATTCTAATCTTGTCATATTTATCGGATTCGCTTTGCCTTGATCAACTCATTTGATGACTTTCATTATTTTTATTTGGTGGTGAAACACGGCGGATTTAGTGCGGCCAGCGAAGCTGAGAATATCAGTAAATCCAAGCTTAGCCGTCGCATCATTGAACTGGAACATAAATTCAATGTCAGCCTGATTCAACGCACCACCCGTCATTTTAAAGTCACAGATTTAGGACAAGAGTTTTATGAAGAATGCTGCAAAGTGATTGCACAGGTCGAATGTGCCGAGAATGTCCTACTCAAGCAGAAAAATGAACCGCAAGGCATGGTCAAAATCAGTTGCCCACCGTTAATGATGCATTTCCAGATTCGGAAATTACTCAATCAGTTTTTAAAAGCCTATCCCAAAGTTGAAATCTCTTTAGAGCTCACTAGCCGTCGTGTCGATGTGCTACATGATGATATTGATATCGCGATCCGTACCAGTTTTGAACCCAATCAAGATTCCAGTCTCATTGTCCGCGATGTGATTCGAACCGAGCATTGTCTGGTGGCAGCACCAGAATTACTACAAGACAGAACCATTCAGCATTATTCAGAATTACAGCACTATCCGAGCGTAGCCTTGGGTATTCAAAAACATCAATATTATTGGCATTTATGTCATGTTCACAGTGATGAAAGCGTGGATGTACCTTATCAACCGCGGGTCAAAAGCAATGATTTGGCCGGGGTTTATTATGCGGTCCATGATGGTTTGGGCATTGCAGATCTACCTTATCTCACAGTACAAGCCGATATTCAAAAAGGTAAACTGATTCACCTATTACCCGAATGGAAGTCCAATCGGGGTACCGTACAGCTGGTGTATGCCTCGCGAAAAGGTCAACGTTTGGTGGTGGAAAAGCTGATCGAGACCCTGATGGAAGGCCTGAGAGAATTGGCAAAAACTGACAGTGGCTATTCTTTATAGTGCAGTATTAATAAAGCACTGAATTGTGCTGTTTCACTTCAGCAAATTTTTGCACCAGAAAATCGATCAATAATTTCATTGATGGCAACAATCCACGTCTAGAGGTATAGACCAAGTGAATCAGCTCGGGTTTAGGCTGCCATTCAGGCAATACATGAATCAAACGCCCTTGTTTTATGTCTTCAGCCACCAGCAACTCTGGTAATTTTGCCACGCCCAAACCTTGCAGCGTGGCTTCTCTGAGTGCGGTTAAATCCGTAGTGGTGAGACGCGGATGGCACTGCACTTTGAGTTCTTGCTGATCCTTTGAAAATAATTGCCAATAATATTCAGGGGCAAAGGATTCCATCATGAGCACGGGAAATTGGGTCAGTTGTTGCGGCTCGCTAATTGAATAAAACTGATGTAATAAGTCTGGACTTGCAACAATAAATTGCCGTGCCAAAGCCAACTCACGCACAATTAAATCACTGTCTGGTAACGGTAAAGGACGAATTCGCACTGCCAAATCAAAACGCTCATTGATTAAATCCACACGGCGGTTGGTCGCTTCGACATGCAGACTGATTTTCGGATACAGCCGTAAAAACTCATTCAACATTTGACTGATATTGATATGCAACAAATTGGTCGGGCAAGACAGCTTGATCAATCCACGTGGCTCGGCCGTTAAAAATTCGATTGCTTCTTCGGCAGCTTCAGCTTCAATCAACATGGCCTTGCAATGCTGATAATAGATTTTACCCACCTCGGTAATCGACACCTGTCGGGTGGTTCGATTGATCAGCTTCACTCCCAGTCGATCTTCTAGTTCAGCAATACGACGACTCAGTAAAGACTTGGTCACCATCAATTCCTGACTGGCTGCTGAAAAACCACCGCAATCGATCACTTTCACAAAAAAATATAAGTCATTTAAATCTTTCATGTTATTTGCTCGATCCGTCAATGATGACCACAATTGTTCTTTTGACATGACAATATATCCTATTACAGATATTTTTCACCCATCGTCCTGTCTATATCATCAATTATACCCCCTAAGACAAGATGAGGATACAACAATGACAATGCCAGCAAACTTCAATGGTCAAGCACCTGTTATCGATGTCAATGATGCCGTGATGTTATTGATTGATCACCAAAGTGGTTTATTCCAAACCGTCGGCGATATGCCAATGCCTGAATTACGTCAACGTGCAGCAGCCTTGGCTAAGATTGCCAGTTTAGCCAACATTCCTGTGATTACCACCGCGTCTGTACCCCAAGGCCCCAATGGCCCTTTAATTCCAGAAATCCATGCCAATGCACCTCATGCCCAATATGTGCCACGTAAAGGTGAAATCAATGCATGGCATAACCAAGACTTTGTCAATGCAGTTAAAGCGACAGGCCGTAATACCCTGATCATTGCAGGAACCATTACCAGCGTGTGTATGGCTTTCCCTGCAATCAGTGCAGTTGCCGAAGGCTATAAAGTCTTTGCCGTGATTGATGCTTCTGGAACCTATAGTAAAATGGCCGAAGAAATTACCCTAGCCCGTGTGGTGCAAGCCGGTGTGGTGCCGATGGATACAGCGGCTGTGGCATCAGAAATCCAGCGTACGTGGAATCGTGACGATGCATTGGAATGGGCGCAGGTCTATACCCAGATTTTCCCAGCTTATCAGCTTCTGATTGAAAGCTATAGCAAAGCCCAAGAAGTGGTGACTAACCACGAAACCTTGGACTCTGCGCGATAAAATCAACACCAACAAAAAAGGCATAGAACTGAGTTCTATGCCTTTTTTATGTCTGTTACTTCAATCTAGAACGGAAGTCCATATATAATTTTATATAAAGTATTTAATTCAAATACTTAAGATAAATTAATAATTTTTTGTAAAGTTAAAGCTGATTAAGAAGAGATTTTTTTGATTTATGAGATCTTACGTCTTTTTAACTTTACAAAAGTAGATCTGACAGCATGAATCCGCATAAGGATCACACTACCAAGTATAAGGGAATTGTACAAATAGTGGATTCTGATCAATCAAAATAAATTTTATTGGAAAAGGATCTTTAGTACTATTTCCGTCTTCCAATTCCCTTTCCTGCTCTAATTTACACACTTGATAAAGTTAAAAAATGCCTTTTCTAAGCTAGTTTCCACATTTATCAAGTATGGGCTTTAAAAAGAATTGACTTATCGCAAGTTAACAACGAGCTATTTAAGTTATCATAAATATGAATTGAATTTTTTAGAGATTAAAATGCAGACGAACTATCTATATAACAAAAAAGACTTTTTATTAGAACATATTAATAACAAGCCCGTTTATATATTCGAGGATCATGCTACAGCAGTTATACCTTGGTTGATGATTAAAGAAAGAATAAGATCAGTCCCACACCTAATAACATTAGATCATCACACTGATACAATGCAAGCTTTCAGATTTTATTATGGGACTCAAATGCAACAAGCAAGAGATTGTGAACAAAAAGGGGGCGAAATAGAATGTGAAATTTCTTTGCTTGTTGCAAAACTTAAAGAATTAGCAGAAGTATATAGCTATGATCAAATAGAACCATTGTTAAAAGATCTTCGCAACGACGAACATATAGATTTATCTATTAAGTTAGGCATATTAAGTTATTCAATAACATTACCTAGTAGCAATATGATTACATCACCTACTGAGTCAAATTTACTCAAAGAATATCGCCAAAAACAAACTGAGTATGACCGTAGTATAAAGGAAGCATTTAACAGTGGACGCTTAGATAAGCTAAAAACTCTCATTGCCCCTAGTTATCCACACGAAGATGATTTAAATTATATAAAAACCTATAGTATGCCAACAGATAAAATGTTCATCGTTGAACCTAATATAAAATGTGATGGTCTTAGTAGTGCAGAAGAAGATTCATGCGTGCATAAATATAACAGTAACGTTATTGATGATTGTTTTTTATACAATCAGATTGGGCTGGCAAGCAACATGACAATTACTACAACAGGTAAAGTTGTGACAGAAGAGCCATACATACTTGATATTGATCTAGATTATTTTCATAACACTAAGTCAATCAATCCACGAAATTACGAATGTTTTTACGCATT
This sequence comes from Acinetobacter sp. UBA991, assembly GCF_002292065.1. Classification (NCBI taxonomy): domain Bacteria; kingdom Pseudomonadati; phylum Pseudomonadota; class Gammaproteobacteria; order Moraxellales; family Moraxellaceae; genus Acinetobacter; species Acinetobacter sp. UBA991. The sequence goes on from NZ_DBBF01000043.1 coordinate 237,513, forward strand.
GATAAGGCATGCACAAGCTATCACAATTGCAAAAGAAAGTGCATGTGTTCTTATGGGGAAAGAAGAGGCTGAAAATGAATGCTCTTTTAACTCAGATTTTTTGCTAAGCGAATTAAAAAAACATATAGATACAGCCACATCTCGCAATAAATAACATGAATACAGATCAACTCTTATAGCAAATTCGCAGTTTTCTCATATTGATATTTCCACGATTGATCAAAGCTCGGATGCAAGAAAACTAATTCTTTGTACAATAGATTTTAGGTGCAGACTTATTCATATAGGAATTATATTGCTGAATAAGCCCTATGAGATAGATTTGTGCAACAAATCCTAACGTACTGAACAAAAAATAGTTTTGTAGATGCTTGTAATTACAGATTAGATCAATACCCCTTCATAAATTATTCATTTATTAAAATCTCAATTTTTTCATTAATATAATTTATATTTAAAAAATTCCCTACAGCATACTGGCCAAGAAAGTTACAGAATATATTAAATAAATATTCTGTAACTTTTATCGAATCTATTACTTCAACAATCACTTTCGCTAAACGATCTTCTCTAAATTCTCCATATGTACTTTGCATACATTTGTTGAGACACGCAAAAATTAGGTTTTCTAATGACATTATTTCTATCAAATTATGTTTTTTCAAAAATTTGACAAGTGTGAGTTTCAGAATAGCTGATAAAACAACCAAGGCTTGTTCGTAATCATTAAAACTTAATGGAGTTTCATTTAATAAATTCTTTAATAAGATCCAATCGTTTGAATCAGTTGATCTTGCAAGTTCAATCAAGTCACTGTAATTATAAACCGTAAAAAGTCCAAAATTCGACCATTGAATTATGGAAGTTTTACGTCCCTCAAAGTCCAAATAATTTCCTAGCAAACTTAAAAAATCATGCAACTTTATAACTTTAACATCATCTTCCTTAACAAATATTGTTCTAAGTGCGGAATCCAAGCATAACCACGGAATATCATTTGCAATTGAAAGTCTTAAAGTAGAAAAAACTGAAGGACTCAGAATATCTCTTATTTGATTGGCAAAATCAGGTAAATCTATAATATTTGGAGAAATTACCATTGAATGACTAAGCAGTTCATTTAATTGATCAATAAATGACACATAATAAGTTGAAATAGTATTCGCATCTGTTTTTATTAAGGATTCTTCTGATAAAGCTATAGATAAAAATTCCTTATCAGTAACCTTTTTTACCCATGTAGAAATAATCTCAAAAGTTTCATTGGTAAGAAAAACTTTAATCCCTGCTCTAATTAGTGCTTTATAGTTATCATTAAAACATAAATAAGTGAAGGAATAAGCATCTAATACAAGTGCATCACAAACTACTGTATTACCAACAGGATTAGATAAACAGAAATTTGCATTCTTATTCTGCAATATTTTTAAAACAGTCTCAAACTCTTCATTATCTTTAAATAAGCTACCTTTTATATACATCGATAGATCAGGATTATAAATTAACTCTTCTCTAGGATCACCTACAGAAAAGCGATTTAAAATTTCTTTCATATCCTCGACAACAAAATCATCTCTAACCTTAAATGGATAAAAAGTAAAATCTGAAGAGTTATGTCTATTATCTTTAGTTATTTGTAATGCTATCTGAAAAATAGTTACATAAACTGGTTGTTTCTCAATTAATTTTATCTTTTGAAAATCTACAATACGTTCCTCATCAATATCCATTTCAAGCAAAGAAATACCTAAATTACAATCAGCATTAACAAAATGTGAATAATCAGAGAAATCATCGGAAACAATCAGTTTTTGCTTTCGTTCACCTTCATCTTCATAAATTACACCCGCATAAATATTTTCATACATCAAATCACTTACAAGCTCTTTTTTATTAGCAATTAGAGTTAAATGCATATTACACAAATAAGGAGCAGCAAAATTAGGCTCCATTAAAAATAATTTTGTTATTAACTTTTCTGCATAAACAGAATCAATTTCTGTATACACCAAATAAATAAATCTAAAAATATTCTTAGCTCTTGGTGTTAGAATTTTTTCAGGAATATCATCTAATATTTTTTTTGTTTGATCTAAATTTTCGAATTTCAAGCTTAAAAGTAAATAATCTGACCAAATATTTAAATTCCCCTTATATGAGTCAGTAATCCTCATATAATCATTTTTTGAATTTCCATAATCCCCTATAAGGCTATAATATCTCGCCCTTAATATTAAAAAATTAAAATCTATATTATTAGAATCAATTTTTTCTAAATGAGACTTTAATGTGTCATATTTTTCTAAATTCATTAGAGAATAAAGATAATATAAATAAACTATTGACTGAAAAGAATTTCTGGAAACAACTTTCTCCAGCAATTTATTCGTATTTAAAAATTGCTGTTTTTTAAATACGAATAAATTTTCACAAAGAGTAATTATATAGAATGGTTGCACTCTTCTAAACTTAGTTTCTTTATAATCTAAAAATTTAGAAAAATCCTCTTCAAATTCAACAATATTTTTTTTATCTTTAAAAACAAAAGACTTTAAAACCAAAGTTAATAAATCTTTATCAAAGTTATTTTTATCTTCAACTTCTCCACATTGAGAAATCCATCTTGTTAATGCCTTAAAATTAATTTTCTTTAGAGTTATTGCATTTAGGCAAAGAATAGCCTCTTCCAGATTCAAGGGTTTTAAATCATTTATTTTACTCAATATATCCTGACTAATTTCTACATTTTTTTCTGAGTATTTTTCTAAAGCATTAGCAACCTCACTACTTATTGGTCTAATAACATTGATGAATTTTACAGCCACATCCATAATATTACAGATTGAGAAATCAGATGTAATAACTAAATTAGTCAAAATTTTTAATTCATTTTGGCTAAGTTCCCTTTTTTCTTCAATTAATTCAATAAATTCAAAAGCAATAGTGAAAAAATCTTCAACAATGTTCTTCTCTAGATACATTAAAGGTCTATCAAGTAATACCAATAAAATATCAAACTTAATATCAATTTTTAAGAATTCTAAGTTTTCATGTTTTATATGAATCTTCTCTAAAGCAATTAGCGCATCACTTTTAACTTCAACCCTATTTAAACCGTTAGCTAAAGAGAAAAGTTTCAAATCATCTAAAACTAGTAATTCACTTTCAAATATTTTCTTAAGTTCTTCTTTTTCAGAAAATAATCTATATTTTAAACTCTTTAAGTAAATTGATGTTTCTTGCTCATATAGGTTATATATTGCTAATGCATCAGCAGCTGAAGATATAAATGTGACTTCTACAAGGATGGATTTATATAAATCATTAAATTTTTCAGGATTTGAACCAATTACTTCCTTAATTTTATTTGTATTTTCAATATTTTGTTCTTCTTTAGCCTCCAAATAGATAGATAACACCTCAATCAATTGTATTAATTCTAATGACTTATTTGGCAATTGCTCTATTAGCACTAGAGTGTTTTTTGCTTCTTTAAATGCTCCAATATTGATTAGGAAATATAGATCATGAGCAACTTTGACAAAATCACCTGCTTGCATCGATTGAATAATCTTGTTTCCAGCTACATTATCACCAGTCCCCAAATGTTCTTGTTTGACCGATTGTGTCATAGTACTCCCCATTTTTTAATGATCTGCTTTATAAGTTACATGTTTATCACCTGCGACATTGTCCCCTGATCCCGAGTGATTTTGTATCACTTGTTTAACAGATTGATCGACTTTAATGGTCTGTAGTAATTCCATTAGAGTTTCATTTTTTTCAAATCTTTTGGTTAAAGCTTTTTCATTAAGTTCATCAACCTGAGGAATTTCATTGATATTTTTGACTAGCTGTTGTGCAGTAACTTCATCAATGATCCACCCTTTAAGTTTTTGCTTCAAGTTATCTAAGGTCAGCGTTGCAGACGTTTTCATAATGTCATATACAACTCCTGACAGTGCGGTAGCTGATAAAAATCCATCCATATCCATAACTATGCTCATTTAATATAAATTTGTTTGTAAGTTAAATGGAGATATTTATAATTTTTTCAAGGAACTAGGGTAATAATTTTTTAGATATTTTCTAATGTGTTTACTAGTTCATTTGGTTTTTACCACATTATTCAGCTCATATGGCCATCAATAGCACTAAGAAACTTCACTCCTACGATTTCTAATTCTCATCAACTATCCTCCAATTTTTGCGATTATCAAGAAATAGGAGGATATGTGGCTAGATTATGATTGTATTGCATGTCGCTATTATCTGGTTAGACATTAATACATCTTGATCCTTAATTTGCTATTGATAATGATCAGCCGACAGTAATTGGCGGATTTCACTTGCCATTTTGGGACTACGCCAAGGAAATAGTACTTTTAGGCTATAGTTAGGTTTGAATTGATCTCGTGTGCCAATATTGACTTGGAACTCACGCTTCATCGGCGTCCTATGCTCACGCTGATTAACATGTGTTCCCATCATTGGGTTACTGATTACAGTAGTGGAGTATGAAACTCTATCTTCAACCAGATTAAAGTGACCAACAGAAGTAATGTAGTCAAAAGGATATTTGACTAAACGTTGATCAGGCTGATCAAACAGAATAATGGTTTTGTCTTGGCTGTTAATCCAGACTCCACGATTTTGATAATTAAAGGTTTCGCCCTGACGTCTCAGTTGCTCAGTCATACCATTAAAGAAAGTATTCCCATATTGATAAAGGTAGTAAATGATCACAAACCAGAATAGGTAAAAACTAAAGAAAATATAAGCGAAAGCACTAAAGGAAAAAATCTTGGCAACAATGAGAAAGATCACAATCGGCAGCACCACACACTTTAAAAATAGCTTGGATTTTTTTGGGTAGTTTTCGATTGAAATGATTTTTGGTTTAGTTAATTCAGTCATAGTTATTCCCTCACATGTTTAATGCAATACTTCACAATCACAAGGGGATAAAATGGTATATTTTTTTATAGGCGTGACTTAGCCATCCACCTTATAGATTGTTCTATTAAAAATGTTGTTAATACAGATAATTGGTGGTGTATCAAAAAGTATG